>JAUNLZ010000063.1 GCA_030532005.1 Porphyromonas sp. | reverse complement strand
GGTCGGTATTGATGACACACGGGCTAATTAAATGCGACCCCTCCGGGGTCGTCCGTCGTTCCCCCGATGTGGGGTGCAATCCGTGGAAACATCACGACCCCATTCATTTACGTAAATATGGCAATTATAACAACGACGCCCCCCATTCGTTTCACGTATATATATGCCAAGAATGATCGGAACAACGGCGACCCCCGATGTGGGGTGCGAATACGTCGCGTCACGCGTATATATATGGTGTCATTTGGGGGGGGGGACGTCGGACGACGCCCACATCAAATCACACATATATAAATATGGCGTCAACGGGGAAACATCGACAACCCACCCAACGAATCACACACATATATATAAAGGCGTCAACGCGGAAACATCGGCGACCCCGTAGGGGTCGAATCTAAATAGCCCGTGTGTCAGAAGCCCCTATCGGCACCAGCCGGTAGGGGCTTCTGACCTCGGGAACCGGCCCTCCCAACGCAATTCGACCTTTAGGTCGCACCAACCATCGCCCCCAATATATATGGCGCGACCTAAATTTATAACCACTACGAAGGACTGACCTCCCCATAAGCGATAAAACCGCCCCTACTCGTTGGGGGCGGCCGGCTACGGAATGATGAGCCGCTGACCCGGTTTGATGTTGTTGCCCTTGATGTTGTTGGCTTTTCGGATACCGTTGACGGTCGCCCCTTTGTATTTCCGTGCGATACCGGAGAGGGTGTCACCGCGCTTGACGGTATAGTAGCGTGTGGTCGGTTGGTTCCCCTCTTGGTGCGAAGTGGCGCCGTCGGCAGGTCGGCTCACCTTGAGCCTCTGCCCTATGCTCAAACGGGTAGAGGAAAGCTGGTTCCAACGCTTGAGGTCATTGACCGTAACGCCGTACTTTTTAGCAATACGGGATAGGGTTTCGCCCCGTCTCACTTTGTGTATTATTTCTTCTACCCGCTCCACCGCGAGGGAGTCGGCTCCGGCCGCCATTTGCTGCCGCTTCGCCAACATCAAAGAGTCTTTGACCAAACTAAAGTTGCAAGCGTTGGACGCCGGCAACCTCAGTATTTGCGTACCGTAATTGCCGGGGATGATTTCTTTCTTATATTGTGGGTTAAGCTCTTGGATCACCTCCAAACTCACCTCGCTCCACCGACTGATCTCTTGGAAATTCATTCGCGTGTTGATGTGTACGGTATCCGTAGAGAGCGGCATACTGATGATATTGGGGCGGATGTCGTGGTCATTGTAATGCTCCATGGCATAAAACGCAGCGATGTAAAAGGGGACATAAGACCGCGTCTCACGAGGCAGGTATTGATAGATCTGCCAAAAGTCGGTCTTCCCGCCCGAGCGTCGGATCGCCTTATTGACATTGCCGGGGCCACAGTTGTAGGCGGCAATGGATAGCATCCAATCGCCATAGAGTGCATACATATCCTGAAAATAACGCGCCATAGCTTCGGAACTCTTGTAGGGGTCCCGTCGCTCGTCAATCATACTGTCTATATAGAGCCCGTAAGCTTTGCCGGTAGGGAGCATAAACTGCCACAGGCCGGTAGCGCCGGCGCGGCTGACCGCTGTGGGATTGAGCGCGCTCTCCACTATCGCCAAGTATTTAAGCTCCAAGGGGAGTCCGTGCTTGTCCAATGCCGACTCTATGATGGGGAAATAGTAGGTTGCTTTTGCCAACATCCGACCGAGCAGGCGGCTCCGCTTATTGACATAGAGGTCGATAGCCTCCCTCACGATAGGATTGTAGGTGAGGGGGATCGCACTCTCCATCGCGTGGAGCCGTTTGCGGTAGAGCTGGTCCAACGTACGGGTCTCGGCGGTAGCCTTTTGAGGTTTGGCCAAGTTGTAATACTCTTTGTACCTCTGGTGGAAGAGCGAGTCAAGGCTCATCTCAAAGCTCTCCGGCAGTCTGCCGATATCCTCAATGGCGACCTCTTCCTCTTGTACAGGCTCTTGAGCAACCGTCACGGCAGCCAAAGAGGCGAGGAGTAGGAGGCAGTAGATCAATCTTTTCATTACAATACGTTAAAATGTCAAGGCCAATTGTACGCCTATCCCGCTATCCGGGGTCTCAGGGGTGGCCGGGATGTATGCGGGCGCATAAGAGAGGGTAAGGTTGGGCGAGATGTCAAAGTTGTACAGCTCGGCATCGACATAAGCATCAATAATAAACAAGGCGTAGACGCCCACGGTGACGATGATGCTGAGATCCCTGTTGCGACGGTAAAAGTCGCGCCCTCTCTTGAGTTGTTCGTGGAATCCGGTATTATTGACGTAGGTCTCGGGATCCACGCCATAGGGGACAAAGTTTTTCCAAGAGTCAAAATCCATAGGGGTATCGCTCTTGATCTCCCGATAGGCGTTAGAGTACTCCAAGAGGTTGTTATTATTCCACGATATAGCGTAGTAGCACGCAGTATAGGCACCCACCAAGATGGGGAGCTTCCAATAGACACGATTATAGACTTGTCCGCCGCCGGGTATGATACTGAGCAACACCGCCGTCTTGGGATCGGGGATAAAACGGTGTTCGGAGCCGTTGTCGCTCTTCCGGAGGGTCAGTTCGGGAGCCTCCTGATTGGAGGCCTCTTCGATCAAAGGCGTCATCTCACTGATAGAGAGGCTGTCTCTCCCCACCTCCTGAGCAAAGCTGTTGAGAGCAAACCATCCCGATAGCAATAGGACCGATAATGCTATACGCCGCGATCGGATCATAGTTTATCCAAGAGGGAGAGTATGTGTTCGAGCTGATCGTTAGACTCAAAGGGTATACTGATGCGCCCTTTACCCTGTTCGTTGAGTGTCATGTTGACCTTCGTACCGAATAGGTCACGAAAACGACGGGTCAGCAACTGCAACTCAGCGCTATCGGTGATGCTCTTACGGCCGACGGCAGGTGACGCAGGTGATGGCTCTGTCGGTACCTCCTCCTCCGGGTCATCCGGTTCGTTGTAAGTCTTGACCATCTGTTCCAACTCTCGCACAGAGATATGATCCCGAAGCACCTCTTCGTAAAATGCCAATTGCACCTCAGGGTCATCAATACCGAGGAGCGATCGGGCGTGCCCCATAGAGACCTTATTATCTTTGAGCCCTATCTGTATCTCTGCCGGCAGTCGGAGCAATCGGATGTAATTGGAGATGGTAGCGCGTTTCTTGCCCACACGACTGCTGAGCTCCTCTTGCGTCAGGCTGTAATCGCTGATCAACTTCTTAAAAGCCAATGCCACCTCAATGGCATTGAGGTCCTGTCGCTGTATATTCTCGATGAGCGCCATCTCCATGATCTGTTCGTCCTCCGCGGTACGAATGTAAGCGGGGACGGTATCGAGTCCGGCCAATTTGGCGGCTCGGTATCGGCGTTCGCCACTGATGATGCGGTACCGGCCGGGTTGGTCGGACAGAGCATGCACAGTGATCGGCTGTATGATACCCAAGTGTCGGATCGACTGAGCCAGCTCCTGCAACGCTTCGGGGTCAAACTCCGTACGCGGCTGGTCGGGATTGGGGATGATGTCATCTAAGCCTATTTCATTAAAAGCCGATGACCCACCCGCATCCACCTCCGTATAGTCGGTAGAGATGAGGGCGTCCAAACCGCGACCGAGCGTGCTCTTTTTTCGTGTATTTTTGCTCATAACAAATTATTCTTTTCCAAGACTTCACGCGCCAACTGCAGATAGTTTTGACTGCCTCGAGAGTCGATGTCAAAGTCGAGCACCGACTGACCAAAGCTGGGAGCTTCGCTGAGACGCACGTTGCGATGGATGACGCTGGAGAATACCAAGCTCTTGAAGTGCTTCTTCACCTCGTCATACACTTGATTGGAGTGTCGGGTACGGGCATCGTACATAGTCATCAAGAAGCCTTCGATCTCAATCTTGGGATTGATACGGCGCTTGACCACCTGGAGGGTGCTGAGCAACTTGCTAATCCCCTCAAGAGCGAAATACTCACACTGTACCGGGATAATCACGGAATCCGCCGCCGCCAAGACCGCCACCGTGATCAGACCCAAGCTGGGCGAACAATCGATGAGGATAAAGTCATAATCCTCTTTGAGCCGGTCGGTAATCTTGCGCATCACAAACTCACGTTGCGGCACCGACACCAACTCCACCTCGGCGCCGGACAGATCACTGTGCGAAGGCAATATCATCAACCCCTCCACCGAGGTCTCCACGAGACACTCTTTGGGGTCTGCCTCACCGAGCATACAGTTGTAAACCGTCTTGTCGGGCGACTTAACCACAGCCCCCAATCCACTGGTGGCATTGGCCTGTGGATCAGCGTCTATGATCAAGACCTTCTTCTCCAATGCCACTAAGGAGGCCGCTAAGTTGATTGTCGTAGTTGTCTTACCTACTCCACCCTTTTGGTTGGATAGGGCTATTACCTTTCCCATCTATTCCTCTATGAAGTCTATTTGTAGCAAAGGTAATCATTTCCGTACAAATCCTCAAAAACCATTTTGCCGGAGTCATGTATAGATCCTATATAATAGTGTGGAAGTAGAAACATCTGCTCCTCCCCTATCGAATCACACATATATATGGCGTCAACGCGGAAAACATCGGCGACCCCACGTGACACACATATATATAAAGGCGTCAACGGGGGAAACATCGGCGACCCCGGCAGGGGTCGAATCTAAATAGCCCGTGTGTCAGAAGCCCCTATCGGCGCCAGCCGGTAGGGCTTCTGACCTCGGGACGAGACCAACCCCCACCCCCCCGACCTTTAGGTCGCACCAACCATCGCACCCCAATATACATGGTGCGACCTAAAGGTCGAATATCGCGTGGGATTACGTTGACTCGAGGTCATCAATGGGGAAACGACGGCGACACCTCCATCGAATCACACACATACATATGGCGTCAACGGGGAAACGACGGCGACACCCCCATCGAATCACACGCATATATATAAAGGCGTCAATGGGGGAAACATCGGCGACCCCGGCAGGGGTCGAATCTAAATAGCCC
>JAUNLZ010000062.1 GCA_030532005.1 Porphyromonas sp. | reverse complement strand
CAATAACGAGCTTCGAACTTTTATCGGACAGTAAAGGGTGCGACCTAAAGGTCGGAGGAATAAAAAAACGTCACGTCCCGGGGTCAACGCCTCACGTTGGCTGACGCCAACGTTCGCCATTGACCACCGGGCTACTGAGATGCGACCCCTCCGGGGTCGTCCGCCGTATCCCCTTTTGGGGTGAGATCCGTGAGATCATCTGTCGATCCCCCATTCGCATCACGCAAATATGGTAATTGAACCACACCACCCCATCGGACACATATATAAATGGCACGAATGGTGGAAACATCGGCGAACCCCATCGGACCACGTTTATATATGGTGTCAATGATCGAAACGACGGCGACCCCGGAGGGGTCGAATCTCGTTAGCCCGTGTGTCAGAAGGGTCTGTCGGCTGGTGCCGACAGACCCTTCTGACCTCGGGAAAACAGGTCACCCCTCCCCTTCCGACCTTTAGGTCGCACCGGCCGTCGCACCTTATATATATCGTGCGACATAGATTTATAACGGCTGCGAGGTGTCGATACGGTGACACCCCTTACCTTTCATCCACACAAAAAAAGGAGTGACCCGTACTTTTTAGTAGAGTGTCTTGATGAGTCGGGTGAAGAGGGCGCCCATCTTGTCCGAAGCTTCGTTGGCGGCACGAATGACGTCGTCTCCGTCGTTGACAAAGTCGTCGGCAAAGTGGTAACCTTCGTTGGTAATCACCGACATACCAAACACTTTGATATCACAATGGCGGGCCACAATCACTTCGGGTACGGTACTCATACCGATGGCGGTACCGCCAATGATACCCAAATAGCGGTATTCGGCAGGGGTCTCGTAGCTGGGACCTGTCCACCCGACATAGACACCCTTGTGCAACGGTATGTCTAACCGGCGACCGATGCTCTCCGCACGGCTGATCAGATCTCTATCGTAGGCACGGGTCATATCGGGGAATCGGGGGCCGAACTCCTCCATATTCTTGCCGATTAATGGGTTGGGCAATAGATTGATGTGATCACGGATGATCATCAAATCACCCACCTTGTATTGGTCGCAGATACCGCCTGCGGCATTGGACACAAATAGGTACTCTATACCGAGGAGTTTGAATACCCGCACGTGGAAGGTGACTTTCTCCATCGGATAGCCTTCGTAGTAGTGGAAACGCCCTTGCATGGCAATCACGGGTGAGCCGTCAAGGGTACCGACTATCAGATTGCCTTTGTGTCCGAGTGCGGTGGATCGGGGGAAGTTAGGTATTTCGGCATAAGGGATCACCTTTTTGTCCTCAATCTTATCCGCCAATTGACCCAAACCGGAACCCAAGGTAATCGCCACCTTGGTAGCGGCAGGGATGAGGGGCCGGAGGTAATCGGCCGCTTCTTGATATTCTTTGTACTCTACCATGGTATATTCTTTTGTCAAGTGTTATTCTTAAACTAATGCGTCAGCTACTGCCTACTCCTTTTGAAAAGGTCGTAAGCCGTGCGGCGCGCTTCCTCCATAATCTCAGCTTCGCCGGGTACGACATGATCCCGCATCAATATCTTACCGTCGACAATCAAGGTATTGACCGCACTGCCGTTGGTGGCGTAGACCGCATTGCTCACCAAATTGTGACACGGTGTCATATCTGGACGGTCGAGATCCAACAGGGCGAGGTCAGCCAGCTTGCCCACCTCTATCGTACCGGCATCTACACCGACAATATCGGCGCCTGTGGCCGTGGCCGCCCTAAATACGTCATCCGCCTTGGCGGCTTTGGGATCGCCCGACCATGATTTGGCGAGGAACGAGGTGAGTTTCATGGCGGTAAACATATCCAAGTTATTGGAACTGGAAGTGCCGTCGGTACCTATACCCACTCGGATGCCTTTGGCCCACATCTCCTCAATCTTGAATTGATAGCCGCTGGCCAACTTCATATTGGATGCGGGGTTGTGCACACACGCGACACCGTGATCGGCCAGGATCTGCAGCTCTTCGCTATCCATCCAAAGGGCGTGCGCCAATACAACGTGGGGCGATAGCACGCCTATCTTTTTGAGGTAATGGACGGGTCGCATCCCCTCCTCTTTGAGACAGGTATCCACTTCGCCTTTGGTCTCCGAGAGGTGCAGATGCACCTTGAGGTTATTGGCTTTGGCAAAGTCGTGCGCATACTGCAACATCGGCGCGGTCACGGTATAGATGGCGTGAGGCCCCACAGAGAGTTGCACCCTGTCGGAGTAGCGGGCAAACTCGGTGAGGTACCGCTCCAAGTTGCGTTTGTCCTCCTCCGCCCGTTGGGGATTGCCGCGATCAAAAAGGGTGTACGACACATTGGCCCTCAGCCCCATCTCCTCCACCGCCCGGGCGGTGCCGTGCGGAAAAGAGTACATATCCAAAAAGGCGGTGGTACCGCTCTTGATCATCTCGAGGCAAGCCAACTTGGCGCCTATGTAGACATCCTCCTCCGTCATATGCGCCTCTACGGGCCAGATCATATTATTGAGCCAGTCCATCAGGTCCAAGTCATCGCCATAACCGCGGAAAAAGGTCATGGCGGCGTGGGTGTGGCAATTGACCAATCCGGGAATCACAGCCATACGGTCGGCATCGATGACTTCGACATCTTGCTGCAAACCGTTAAGGTCACCGAGGGCAATAATCTTATTGCCCTCGATGAGGATGTCCTTTCTCAACCCGTTGGGGAGGAGAGGGTTTTTGATGTAAATCTTACTCATTATGGCCGTATCTTGCGTAAAACTCAGCTACTGTACGGATACCGATATGGAAGTTTTGGAGCGGGAAGTTTTCGTTGGGCGAGTGGATGGCGTCGCTCCCGAGTCCGAAGCCCATCAATATACTCTTGACACCCAATACACGCTCAAATGTGGCGATGATAGGGATGCTGCCTCCGGAGCGTACCGCCAATGGCTTTTTGCCGAATGTGGCTTCGTAAGCCTCCTCCGCCACCTTATATATAGGCAGATCGGTAGGGCAGAGGTATGGGGTGCCGCCGTGCAGATACTCTACCTTGACATCAACGCTGTCGGGCGCCAATGCGTGTACATAGTCGATAAAGGCTTGGGCAATCTTCTTCTCGTCTTGATTGGCAACCAAGCGGGTAGAGACCTTGGCATACACTTTACTTGGCAAGATGGTCTTGGCCCCCTCGCCTTGATAACCGCCCCAAATACCGCAGAGGTCAAAGCTGGGTCGGCTGCCGGTACGCTCAAGGGTGTGGAAACCGGCTTCACCGGAGAGCTCCTTAACGCCTATCCCCGCTTTGTAGGCCGCTTCGTCAAAAGGTATACGCTTGGTCATCTCACGATCCGCCTCGGTCAGCTCCACCACATCGTCGTAAAATCCGGGAATGGTGATGTGTCCGTTTTCGTCCTGCATCTTGGCAATCAGCTTGCAAAGCTCTACCAACGGATTGGCAACGGCACCTCCGTAGATACCCGAGTGGAGATCGTGGCTCGGCCCCGTCATCTCGATTTGCCAGTAGCAAAGTCCGCGCAGGCCGGTGGTCATAGAGGGGTGATCAAATGCCAACATACCGGTATCGCTCACCAAGATGTGGTCACTCTTGAGCATCTCTTTGTGTTGTTGGCAAAAGGCCTCCAAGCTGACAGAGCCGATCTCCTCCTCGCCCTCAAGCATCACTTTGACATTACAGCTGAGGAGGTCTAATTTGATAGCGGTCTCCAATCCCTTGACTTGACACATGGTCTGCCCTTTGTCATCATCGGCACCTCGGGCGTAGATGATGCCGTCACGCACTTCCGGTTCGAAGGCGGGTGACTTCCACTCATCCAACGGCTCGGGCGGCATCACGTCATAGTGGCCGTAGACCAAGACGGTAGGGTAGTTTTTGTCCAAAATCTTTTCGGCATAGACCACGGGGTTGCCCTCGGTAGGCATCACCTCAGCTTTGTCCATACCGCTTTTGATAAGGAGGTCGCGCCAATGCTCGGCACACCTCAGCATATCGGGCTTGTGCCGGCTCTGCGAACTCACGGACGGAATGCGTATCAACTCGAACAGCTCCTCCAAGAAGCGTTCTTTGTTTTCCTCTACGTATTGGTCAATCTTTGGATTAGACTTGCTCATAACGGTTTGTCAATTTTATATGGTTTGTATAGTTATTAGTTATCCTTAAACGAACCACCCCCTATCCTCAAAGGTAACTATTTTCCCACAAACCACCGTCACCCAATTAGCGCCAATCTGTCAGATAATCCAACAGGTATCGGCAGATAGGCAACTGTTTTTCCAAAAAACATCGGGTGCCCTCAGCTGCGTGAGCTCTTTTGTAGGCCGTGTGGCAAGAATGTTACGAGGTGTTAACAAACGTTTAGCACTTGTGTCACCGTGACGATAATTGTGCCGCCTATCTTTGCCGAGCGATGTACTACGCGGCAATGATACGTCAATGATTAATTAGTGGGTTAAATAATAGCTTAGTAAATAAGGGATGTTTCACCAAAACAAAATCACAATGCAAAAAAACAGGCTTATCGGCAGTAGATGCTTGGCCATTTTACTACTCTTAGGGTCTCTGCTCTTGACGGCACTTCCCCTAAATGCCCAAGACACGATCCTTAGAGGAGTGGTCACGGACACACAGAAGGAACCGCTGTACGGTGTGACCGTACGGGTCAAGGAGACCAACAAGGGGACTGCCACGGATATCGAGGGACGGTTTTCGTTGCCTCTCCTTAAAGGGCAGACGGTGGTCTTTTCGTACATAGGCTTTGAGCCTTATGAAATCAAGTGGGACGGCAAGACGCCTTTGATTAACGTTACCTTGAGAGAGGGTAGCGAGTTTCTGAATGAGGTGGTAGTCGTCGGCTATGGTTCGCAAAAGAAGGTCAACCTCACCGGCGCCGTGAGCCAGGTAGACGGCGAGGTGTTGGAAAATAGACCTTTGCCCAACCTGACTCGCGGTTTGCAGGGGGTGATCCCCAACCTCAATATCAGGATGGTAGACGGTACGCCTACGCGCGGCGCTACGTTTAATATCCGAGGCACCACCTCCATAGGTGCCGGCGGGTCGGCGTTGGTGCTGATAGACGGTATTGAGGGCGACCCCAATATGATCAACCCCAATGATATTGAGAGCATTTCGGTACTGAAAGATGCTTCGTCAGCG
>JAUNLZ010000005.1 GCA_030532005.1 Porphyromonas sp. | reverse complement strand
ATACTCACCCATACTCACTCTTAATTTCCTATCCACGCGAAAAAAGGACTGACCCATTTTATTGAGGCTTGAAACAAAATCGAGTTGGTTTGTTATATCAAAGAATTAATCACTATATTTACAACAAAATGTGATGAGTTTAAAAGTTAGTAATAAGAAAGAAATGTTATGATGAATGATCCAATGAAAAAGAATGGCTTGGAGGGTAAGGTTTCAAGCCGCAATCAAAATGTTAGCGACCATCCGGAGCTAAGAACAGCCGCAGGGGCTCCTGTCTATTCAAACCAAGACACAGAGACTGCCGGTGTGAGAGGTGCTGCAATGATACAAGACCAGTATCTGATTGAGAAGTTGGCACACTTTGATCGCGAAGTAATTCCGGAGCGTCGTATGCACGCCAAGGGATCCGGTGCCTGGGGTAAATTTACCGTTACCCACGATATTTCTAAATACACCAAAGCCAAGTTGTTTAGCAAAGTTGGTAATGAGTGTGAGATGTTTGCACGTTTCTCTACCGTTGCAGGTGAGCGCGGTGCAGCCGATGCGGAGCGTGATATTAGAGGTTTTGCACTCAAGTTTTATACTGAGGACGGCAACTGGGATCTTGTCGGAAATAATACACCGGTATTCTTCTTCCGTGACCCAAAGAAGTTTATAGACCTCAACCACGCCATCAAGCGCGACCCTCGTACCAATATGAGGAGCAAAAATAGCAACTGGGACTTCTGGACCTCATTGCCCGAAGCTCTCCACCAAGTTACCGTTGTGATGAGCGACCGCGGTATCCCTTCGTCTTATCGCTATATGCACGGTTTTAGTAGCCACGCGTACAGTATGATCAATGCCGATAATGAGCGCGTTTGGGTGAAGTACTTCCTGCGTAGCCAACAGGGTATCCTCAACCTTACCGACCAAGAAGCGGAAATGGTTGTGGCTAAGGATCGTGAGAGCCATCAGGCTGACCTCTTCAATGCGATAGAAAATGGTCAATTCCCACGCTGGGAGCTTTATATCCAAGTAATGACGGAGGAGCAGGCCCGTAAGAGCAAGACCAATCCGTTTGACCTTACAAAGGTGTGGCCAAAAGCTGAGTACCCACTAATACCTGTCGGTATGATGGAGCTCAATCGCAACCCAGACAACTACTTCCAGGATGTAGAGCAAGCTGCATTTAACCCTATGAATATCGTCCCCGGTTTAGGATTTTCTCCCGACCGTATGTTGCAAGGACGTCTCTTTTCGTACGGTGATGCTCAGCGCTACCGCTTGGGTGTCAACCACCATCAGATTCCCGTCAATTCACCACGCGGCGTAAAGCATCCTCATTCATTCCACCGAGACGGATACATGCGTGTAGATGGTAATAGAGGATCCGAAATACATTACGAACCTAATAGCTATGGTGGCTGGACGGACCATCCACAACATATTGAACCGCTGCAACAAGGTGGTGAGGTTGGTGTCCACGACTACAGAGAGGATGACAACGACTACTTTACCCAACCGGGTATGCTGTTTAGAGCCATGACTCCTGAGCAACAGTTGGTACTTGCCGAGAATACTGCAAGAGATATGCAGGATACTACGTTGCAAATCAAGCACCGTCACATCCGCCACTGCTATCAGGCAGACAAGAAGTATGGCGAGATGGTGGCCGAAGCGCTCGGTATCGATATCAACTCCGTAGATCTCAGTTATAACGGCTCCGGCAGTTATGAAGATTGGAGAGCGGAGATGAGCAAGGATGCCGATAAAAACCACCCTACCGAGCCTGTTATGCCAAAGAGTGCCGAAGGACTTCCCGAAGAGGGTAGGGATACCAATGTGACTGATCAATCTATCGTTATTGATTGGAAAACTGACCCTTATATCCTATAAATTATATAGACTTTGTGTCCGAAAAGGGTGTGTCAAATGGTTTGGCACACCCTTTTTGGATATACTTGACCAGCATACATCTTTTATTGCCGGCAATTGGAACGCGTTGTCTCACTCCACATCTTCCACTCTACATCTCCCACTCCACGACGACAGTCATTGGAGTCTGTTTTTATACATATGGTGCATTTGGAGAATGGGAAAATGGGGTCTCTCCTAACTCATTGGTTTATAAGTTCGTAGTGGAGACCCTAAGTCAGCCAAAGTTAGACGGCCGTCTAACCGCGGGCCGACGGCCGTCTAAATTTGGCGAGTTGCCACCCCTCCCAATCCTTTGTATTGCAGCACGTTTCACAGTCATCGATATTGACGATAAGAATATCCCACTTGGTGAAATATAATACGTACATTAACTGCAATTGACCAAAATGACTCTTGAGTATTTGATGTATCACGATAAGTTGAGTTTGCCTTTGGGAGGATATTGGGACGGCCTATTGATGATTGGTTGATGCAGAAATTAGTATATTTGTTTTGAGTAAGTGTTTGAGTATGATGTATACACTTTTTGAGACGGTATTATGATGCGAAAGCGGAATTTGATATGGGCGTCGTTTGTGACTATGGTATTAGTAATGCTTACGGCGTGCCAAGGGAAAAAGAGCAAGACGGGCGGTTTTTTCGGAGCCAGCGGTCAACCCTTAGAGATGGTGGCGGTACTACCCGACGGGTATGATACACCTGCTTTGAGGGACAGCATCCGTGTAGCTTTTAGTTATCCTATGCAGATATTACCCCAAGAGGAGGCTTTGGTCAAAGTGATGATGACCGGCGAAAGCAACTTTACTCAGATGTTTAAGGCAATGCGAAATGTCCTCTATATTACTATTGACAAAGAGATGTACACCAAACCGTCTATCGGTATCAGTCGCGACCAGTTTGCAGACGGTCAGCTTCTGATCCACGCTCGGGCGGAAAGTTTGGAGTCCATCTATGTATTGTTGAGACAGAGGGGTGCCTATCTTGCCGAACTTATTCATTTAGAGGAGGTCAAACGTCTGTCTGTTCCTTTTGAGACCACATATTCGAGCCACGTAGCGCGTTTGGCGGAAGAGACCTTCGGAAATTGGTCGATTAATGTCTCCAATAACTTTGAGTATACCAATACGGCTGAGGACTTTTTGTGGGCTTCGGATCAGGGTCAGAAAGGTCGTACCGACTTTATGCTTTATAGTTATCCTTATACCGGTGCCGAGAGTTTGACGGCTGATGCCATTATTGCAGCTCGTGACAGTGTACTCAAAACCAATGTGCCGGGGCAATATGAGGGGTCCTATATGACTACGGAGAAGCGGGTGCCTCCTGTGGTGCGGCAGTTTGAATTGTATGATCTCAAACAGATAGAGCTAAGGGGACTATGGGCCATGGTTGGCGATATGATGGGAGGTCCCTATGTGTTGCACGCTGCGGTTGATGCCCCCAATAATCGAGTCATGGTGGCAGAGATGTCTGTGTACAACCCCGGAGGCAAGAAAAAGCACTTGATGCTCTATGCCGAGTCACAACTGTATGGATTGAGACCTAAGGATGTACCTTATGCTCCTCTACCATAACTATTACAATTTGGATTAGTGATGAATCAAAAAATAAAGATCGGGATCACCCATGGTGACCTCAACGGTATCGGCTACGAGGTGATCCTCAAGACACTGTCGGACGAACGGTGTGCAGAGTTGTTTACTCCGGTGCTGTATGCTTCGGCTCAGGTGTGGAATTATTACAAAAAGAGCTTGGGGATACATATCCCGCTCAAACTCCGTCAAATCCGCAATGCATCAGAAGCGGTTGAGGGGGAAATCAATATGATTGAGGTTAATCAGGATAATGCCGAAGTGGTGGTGCAGTATGGTCAACGAACGGCGGTTGCGGGTAAATTGGCTGCCACTGCCCTTCAATTGGCACGTGAGGATTTGGTGCAGGGTAGGGTACAAGCCGTCGTCACCGCACCAATCAGCAAGGAGGTGATTACGGCTACAGGTTTCCCCTTTGTCGGACATACCGGTTTTTTTGCGGAACCATACAGTGAGACCCACCGTCCCATGATGCTCTTTGCCCACAATGACATAAGGGTGGGATTGGTGACCATACACGAGGCGTATGCCGATGTGTCGGGACTTCTGACATTGGACAGTGTGTATCAAGCGATCCGGAGGATGGAGTTGGCACTCAAACAGGACTTCGGGATTATCAAACCGAAGATTGCCGTGATGGGGCTTAATCCCCACGCCGGCGAAAACGGATTATTGGGGCGTGAGGAAATAGAGGTGATAGCACCGGCCATCAAACAGTGCCGCGACGAAGGGATGTTGGCTTTCGGACCTTTTCCGGCCGACGGCTTTTGGGGCAGTGGCAATTACGCTTGTTTTGATGCTGTGTTGGCGATGTACCATGACCAAGGGTTATTGCCCTTCAAGCTGTTGGCGATGGATGCCGGAGTCAATGTGACTGCGGGTCTGCCTATTGTTCGGACTTCGCCGGATCACGGTACCGCGTTTGATATCGCAGGCAAAGGTGTCGCTAACGAGAGCTCTTTCCGTAATGCTATTTACCGTGCTATTGATATTTATCGCAATAGACAAAGATATATAGAGGCCAATCGAAATCCGCTGAAAAAAAGGTACGTGGAGCGTGGTAAGGATAATGTCCACCTTGACCTTTCGAAGAGTGATGACGAGATATAATTGAATGGAGTAGCCAGAAGGATATGTCAGACAGTGCCATCAAAAAATCGTCGCAATTGGGAGATGAATTGTTAGGTGTAGAGGAGTTGGGTGATTTGTTGCACCCGTTCTTCAACACAAGGGTGGGGACTGCTGTCGGTAAGGGGATGCTCAAACTTCTCAAGGTGGAAGACTTGGATCAAATACACGCCAAGTGCAGACGCTATACCGGTGTTGATGTCACTTCTGCCATATTAGCGGATCGGCGGGTTGATGTTTCCTATACCGTACACGGCAAAGAGCATTTGCAGCGGGCGAAGGAGATGGGTGCTTTTTACACTGTCTCCAATCACCCTTTTGGTGCCCTCGACGGTGTGATATTGATTGATATCATGGGGCGGGTGCGTGACGATTATATGGTGTTAGTCAATGGTTTTTTGGATCGTATAACGGCCCTTAGAGACTATTGGATCCCGGTGGTGCCTGAGATGCGCAATAGAGTGCATCATCCTGAGCAAAATGTGATGGGGCTCAAACGTGTGGCGGAGCGGGTCATTGGCGGTCACCCTGTCGGACTGTTTCCCGCCGGGGGGCTCCCGCACTTGGACGATGTTTACGGTGTGCCGCTCGAATTGCCGTGGAAACTGAGTATGGTGCGTATCTTGCAGCGCACCTCTATCCCTATATTGCCTGTGATGTTTGAGGGCAATAACTCGCGACGTTATTATCGTTTTGGGGAGAGAAGGGGCTATAATACAGCTGCCATATTGATCCCTAAGGAGATGTTGAGCAAGCGGGGGCAAAATATAGATGTTTATGTCGGCAAACCGATTATGCCGGATGAGTTAGAGCCTTATGATACGCCCCGGAGTCTCAGACGTTTTTTGATGCACCGTAGTTTGGGATTACTGCCATCGTACCGGGATAAGTTGGACTATTTGGACAGGATGAAATGAGCGATGAGTAAGTGGCGCCATCATAAAGATATTGTTTACTACATCTTGATGTTGCTTGTCGGCATCGGGGTGGTACTCTTTTTGTGGCGGTACTCCGATGCCAAGGGCGGATCAATGGCTGTCAATCCAACTATCGGAGAGGCGTTTGGTACCTTTACCGATATTGTCGGTCATCATGCCGGTTCATCTCTTGGATTTCTCCTCTTACAGGTGATTGTGATTTTGGTCTTTGCCCGATTGGTGGCTTGGCTTTTTACCAAAATCGGTCAACCGTCGGTAATCGGAGAGATATTGGCAGGTATTGTATTAGGCCCTTCTGTATTGGGGTGGCTTGCACCCGATATGTTTGAGACTCTTTTCCCCGCTGAGAGTTTGCATAATATCTCCTTACTCAGTCAGTTCGGACTGATCTTCTTTATGTTCGTCATAGGAATGGAGCTGGATTTGGCGGAGATCAAGAAGCAATTACGTAAGAGCTTTGTAATAGCCCACTCAGGAATTGTTGTGCCTTTTTCAATAGGAGCGTTGGTATCGCTCTTATTGTATGAGGAGTATGGGGGATCGGAGGGTACTGTATTGACGTTTGCCTTATTTGTGGGTATCTCCCTTAGTGTGACCGCTTTCCCGGTTTTGGCACGTATCATACAGGAGCAAGGTAAGATGAAAAGTCACTTGGGTATCCTGTCAATGTCGAGTGCCGCTAATGGTGATATCACCGCCTGGTGTCTATTGGCTGTGATTATGGCTATTGCCCAGGCAGGCTCTGCTATGAGTGCCCTCTTTACGGTATTTTTTGCCGCTGTATATATGTTGGTGATGTTCTTCGTGATACGGCCTTCTTTTGCCGTTGTGGGTGAGGCTTACAATACCAAAGAGGTGGCGGGCAAAGGGGTGGTGGCACTCGCCTTTGTGGTGTTGTTGGTGTCTGCCTATGTGACGGAGATCTTGGGGCTGCACGCCCTCTTTGGTGCTTTTATCGCTGGTGTGGTGATGCCCAATAATCTCAACTTCCGACATATGATGACAGAGAAAATAGAGGATGTGTCACTGTCGGTATTTTTGCCTCTTTTCTTTGTGTCGAGCGGTCTATCTACCGAGATCGGTTTGCTCAATACCGCAACACACTGGTGGATAACCGCCGGTATCACCTTGGTGGCTATCGTGGGAAAAGTGGGCGGTACCTATGCCGCTTGCCGTGTAGTGGGCGAAAATGTCAGAGACAGTCTCTATATGGGCGTATTGATGAATACACGCGGTCTAATGGAGTTGGTGATCTTGTCTATGGGACTGCAGTTGGGGATTTTATCTCCCGTTGTCTATGCTATGTTGGTGATAATGACCTTGGTCACCACCTTTATGACCACCCCGGCGGTTAATCTACTCAATCTGATATGGCAAAAGAGTGACAGCCGCATCCTTAGTAATCGTTTCCATATCTTGTTTTCATTCGGACGCAGCCAAACCGGTTTGACCATGCTACGCATAGTGGAGAGCTTATTTGAAAATCCAAAAGAGTCGGTTGATCTGGTCGGTATGCACTTGACGGTGGGTAGCGATACCGGTAAGAGCGATGCCGAGATGTTTAGGTCTAAAAACTTTGAGCCGATACAACGCCACTCCGAACGCGCCGGTTATGAGGTCGAGGAGTACTACGAGGTGACCGACCATCCGATCCGCTCAATCATCAAAGCGGCACACCTCAAAGCAACCGACTTGCTACTGGTTGGAGCCAGTTTGAATCTCTCTACCAAACCTGAGGATAGAGCAATTAAGGAGAAGCACAGGCGTTTCAAAAGTCGTTTTGGTACAGGACTGACACAGACGTTGAGGATCTTTAATCTACAAAACCTATTCGAAGACCGAACCGAGCAGTTTATGAATATCCGAAACGCCGCGGTCGGTGTGGTGGTAGATAGGGGACTCAGCCGTCCCGCCCATCGTATTGCTATTGTTTCCGACCATAATGTTGAGGGCTACGATGAGCTTGTCGAAACATTGACGGCAGGCAGCCAAGCCGATATTAGTTATCTTGCGAGTACAGTATTTACCGAAGGGCGTTCGCTGAAAAGTGACTATGATTTATTGATTGTACCATACCCATTATGGCGTATGATCTATCAACACAACCCGGCGGTGATCGAAGTGATACCGACCTCGTTGCTATTACAAACCGGAAATAGTCAGAAGAAATGAAATATCTACTGATAGCCAACCCCATCTCGGGGACAAAAAAAGATATAGCGCCGATGATCCACAAAGTGGAGGAGCGTATAGTGGCAGAAGGGCACGAAGTCTCTCTGCAGACCACCGAACACGAAGGTCACGGATATCAATTGGCTCAAGAGGCTCTTGATAGTGACTATGATGTGATTGTGGCGGTGGGAGGTGATGGTACTGTCAATGAGGTGGCTCACGCATTGGTGGGATCGGACAAGATATTGGGTGTTGTACCCAATGGTAGCGGCAATGGATTGGCACGCGAACTCTTAATCCCGATGGATGCCAAGGCGGCTACCGATACCCTCCTGAGGCACAGCGTTGCCACCATCGATACTTGCACGGTCAATGGCACTCCCTTTTTTGTTACCTGTGGTATCGGTTTTGACGCCAAGATTTCCAAGGAGTTTGCACGAAGTGAGTCACGTGGTATACGCACGTATGCCAAAGAGGCCATCACCCAGTTTTTTAACTATGAGCCTAAGGACTACCACCTCCTGATCGATGGTAGAGAGGTGACCGCAACGGCCTTTTTGGTAGCGGTTGCTAACGCCTCACAATACGGTAATAACGCCTTTATCGCTCCTACGGCGAGTATGGTTGACGGTTTGCTTGACGTCACCATACTTAAGTCTTTCCCCAATGTAGAAGCCCCGAAGATTGCATTCCAGTTATTTACAAAAGATATAGATAACAGTGAGTTTACCTCCCTTTACAAGGGCAAAGAGATCATCATCCAATCTGCAACACCGGTCAATTACCACATAGATGGCGAACCGATGCCAAAGGCTAAAGAGTTGGAAATAAAAATCAACCCACACTCCCTTAATGTACTGAGGGGTGAGAAGGAAGACCGTGTGAAGTCTGCTTTTGAGTACTTTAATGCCGTTACGCATGTTTTTAGTGACTTCGCTTCCGATGTAAAAGACTATTTTAATTGATATGAATATTGATACCGCTCGGTTTACTACCAGTAGTGCCAAAATGGCCGATTGTCCCTCAGATCAATTACCGGAGGTGGCATTCATCGGTCGCTCCAATGTAGGTAAATCATCATTAATCAATATGCTGACCCGTACCAAGGGGCTTGCCAAGACATCACAAACACCGGGCAAGACTCAGTTGATCAATCATTTTTTGATCAATGAAAGGTTTTATATCGTTGACCTGCCCGGCTACGGCTATGCCAAAGTGCCGAAACAGATGTTGGGGACTTTCAAAAAGATGATTTACGACTACGTGCTGAAACGTCCTACACTATATAACCTCTTTATACTGGTTGACATACGCCACGCTCCTATGAAGATTGATGTCGACTTTATCAATGAGATGGGCGAAGCGGGCGTCCCTTTCGCCATAGTCTTTACCAAAGCTGACAAGCTCTCCAAATCGGCTTTACAACAGTCGGTACGTAATTACCAAAACGAACTCGGTAAAGTTTGGGAAGAACTGCCCCCGATGTTTATTACCTCCTCTGAAAATGGTACAGGCAGGGAGGAGCTGTTGGAGTATATCGAACAAATCGTATTTTAATCTCATTATAGCAATTACCCATTAATGAACCGCCAAAGAGATTTGGTGTATTGTCTCGGTCGCATTGGCCGACTTTTTAATATGAAATTAACCTATAACCGTTGGATAGCTGTCATTTGGCATACCGTTGTGGCTATCCTGATGATGCAGGCGTGCCGTTTTATTTACTTCTACTATAATCAATCCCTACTGCCACCGGTCGATTTTCTTCAGTTGTTGAGGCTACAACAAGGCGGTTTTATCTTGGATATGGTGGTCATCGCTTATGGATTGAGTCTCTATTATCTCCTGATGATAGTCGGCCAATTCTTACCCCATCGAATAGAAGAAAGCAAGTGGTTTAGGGTGTTTAGAGATCTTAGTTATTATATCCCTTTTGCATTCCTCTTATTTCTCAATATATCCGATACCGGTTATTACCCTTTTGTGCTTAGGAGGGCCAACAGCGATATCTTCAATGAGTTTCAAAACAAAAGTATGTTCTCTTTCTATAAAGAGTTCGTCGTAGATTTTTGGCCGCTGACCCTTACCTTTTTCATCCTCCTGTGCTTAGGCATTGTTGCGTATCGATGGCTGCGGTTTCGTAGGGCAGACAGGCGTATGATGCCGGTTTGGGCAAACCTATTATGTAGCATTGCCCTACTGGTGACCGTATTCTTTAGTATGCGCGGTCGTTGGGATTTTGAGGGCAAGCCGGTACCGATGTCACGGGTGATACCGTATATGAGCGACTATCGACAGTTGCCCATTCTCTACAATACGCCACTGGCTCTATTTGGCAGTAAGATGTCGGTGAGAGAGACCTTTGATTTTTATACCGATCAAGAATTGGCGGAGATCTTTTCGCCCTACTATCAAGCGATGCCTCTCTCCCCAAATGACAGCTTGTTCGGCTCTATGAAGGGACGAAATGTGGTGGTAATACTTATGGAAAGTATGGCATCCGAGTACATTGGATTTTATAATCCCGAGTACTCCGAATCTTACAGTTTTACTCCGTTCCTCGATAAACTCATTCCTCAAACCCTCTATGCCAAGTATGGTCTGTCGACCGGCAAACGATCGGTAGAGGCCTTCCCCTCCATATTTGTTTCGCTACCCTCTTTTGGCGGTACGTTTAATGAAACTGAGTGGACGATGAATAACTATCAGCACTTCAGTTCGTATAATACCGATCTGCCTACCGCTTTGTCAGACAACGGTTACCGGCTTAAGTTTTACCACGGAGATAACGAAGGTGCATTAGGTTTTTACCCATTCCTGACCCGTCTGACCCCTATGTCACAATATACGGAGGAGTCTTTTATGGAGGAACACGCCTGGAGCAAGGAAGATAGGGCTGAGACATGGGGGATACACGATATGCCGTTCCTCTCCGCTGCGGCTGAGGATATGAGTACTGTGCAGTCCCAACCCTTTTGTTCCATTCTTTTCACCCTCTCCAATCACCATCCCTATGATGTCCCCAAGAGTTTGGAGGCACAATATAAGAATGGTACGTTGCCGATACATAAAACCGTACAATATGCCGATGCTTCTCTCTGCCGTTTCTTTGAGAGGATTAAGGATGAGCCTTGGTATGAGAATACCCTTTTTGTCCTTACCGCTGATCACACCAATCTCACCGATCAACCGAAATACGCCAATACCGCTGGTAAAGCGGCTGTACCTATTGTCTTTTACGACCCGCAAGGGAAACTCAAAGGTTGTATAGATGATTACGTTGTACAACACACGGATATATTCCCAACTCTCCTGTATCTATTGGGTATCACTGATCCGATATTGAGTTACGGACACAATATATTTGATCCTGATACCGAGCATATAGGACTCAACTTTTTAAGCGATCAGTACATTCTTTTTGCAAAGGAAGTGACGGTGTTAATGACTCCTACCGGTGAAGTGACTGTCGAGGCACCCGCACCTTATTTGCAAACAGAGCCGGAGAAAGCTCATCTGCCGAGTGAGAAGACCTTGGAGCGCTACAAGGCATTGCTCAAAGCCATCGTACAAGATTATAACGATCGGGCGCTTCACTCCAAGTTCGCCGTTGAGCATCTACCGGTCAATCCTCGAAAACTCCCTATACAATAGGCATTGATAGGACTATAGTGAGTGAGTTACCTCAATTGCTATGGTTGACGTAGAGACTCACGGAGCTTTTGTCTGTATCTCTTGATCAGGGAAGGATTGGATAGCCGAGGTTCCATCTCTGGATAGCGGATCTTTATTTCTGCCGATAACCAAGCGTTTGCCATCTCAATATAATAGTGGGTGTCCCACTCCGTGGCATAGACGTGTCCAAGTGCCTCTTCCGGACTTACGAGGTTATGTTTGATGAGTGGGAAGTGGGCGACGATTGAGAGGCGTCGGGCAAAAGGGTTGCAGATCTCCTTGTGTTTGGCTATTGAGTGTTTGACCTCCTCCACCATTCCTTTAACAGCCATCTCTCCCAAGACCTCTTGGTAGAGATCCGGTACCGCCCAGCCGTCACACAGGTCATAGAGCCGGTCTATGAGCATGGGTACCTCTTCTCGACCAAAGTTTTCTTTGATCACCAATCCCAACAGTAGCTTGCCCTCATACGAGGTCTTTGCAATCGGCAGGAGCCGGTCTATCGCTTCTGATGCGGAGAGGAGTCGGGACAGCTCCTTTGCTGTCTTCCGAGTAATAGGCATTCGTATCCCGATGATTGAGTCGGGATCGTTACTTACCTTGAGTTTGGTGTTAAAGGCTTTATAAGAAGGATCGGCAGTAGCACGCCACTCATCGAGTATATGTGCTACTGCCGAAAAATTGTTATTTGACACTATGCGTAGTTATCAATTAGCTAAGACCGTCGATAACACCGTCTACGATATCCATCTTCATTGCTGCAGGCTCTTTTGGCAGACCGGGCATACGCATGATGCTACCCATGATCACAACAATCAGCTCTGCACCGGTATTTACCACTACATCTTGTACGGTCAGATCAAAGTCTACAGGTGCACCGGGACGCTTGGCATCGTCGGTAAATGAGTATTGAGTCTTGGCAATACATACGGGGAACTTATCAAAACCTTGCTCCTCGAGTTTCTTGATGGCCTTGTTGGCTTTAGACTCGTAGTTAACGTTGTTGGCTCTGTAGATGTTCTTGGTGATGGCAGTAACCTTCTCCTTGATAGACATATTGAGGTCATACATAAACTCGAGAGGTTGAGATGGGTTCTTCTCGATTGTATCTACAACCACTTGTGCCAATTCTACAGCACCCTTACCACCTTCGCCAAATGCGGTATTTACTGCAAATGGGAGGTTGTTTTGCTCACAGTGCTCGCGGATCAATGCGATCTCTGCGTCTGTATCGGTAGGGAAACGGTTGATACAAACTACTACCGATTGACCAAACTTGCGGAGGTTCTCAACGTGGCGATCCATATTGCCAAAACCGTCTTTAAGAGCTCCGAGGTTTTCCTCCTTGAGCATCTTTTCGTCGGCACCACCGTGGAGTTTGAGGGCTTGTGCGGTAGCTACCAATACACTTGCCTTTGGTTGCAATTGTGCGTGACGGCACTTGATGTCAAAGAACTTTTCGCCACCCAAGTCGGCACCGAAGCCTGCTTCTGTAATGGCATACTCACCATACTTGAGAGCCATCTTGGTAGCCATAATAGAGTTACAACCGTGAGCAATATTGGCAAATGGACCGCCGTGGATAAAGGCAGGAGTATTCTCTGTAGTTTGTACAAGGTTAGGATCAAGAGCATCCTTGAGCAAAATGGTCAGTGCACCACCGCAACCGAGATCCTTTACGGTAAATGGTGAACCGTCTTTCTTGTAGCCTACCAAGATGTTGTCCAAACGACGACGAAGGTCATCAATATCAGTTGCCAAACAAAGGATGGCCATGATCTCTGATGCAGGAGTGATATCAAAACCGGCTTCGCGTGGCACGCCGTTGCCTGCACCGCCCAAACCGGTGATAACGTTTCTGAGGCTGCGGTCGTTAACGTCAAGCACGCGTTTCCATACAATGCTGCTAAGGCCGTTTTCGTTGTTTCTGTTTTGGTAAGCGTAGTTGTCTACCAATGCTGCGAGAGTGTTATTGGCAGAAGTGATGGCGTGGAAATCTCCCGTAAAGTGCAGGTTGATTTGATCCATAGGTAACACTTGTGCATAGCCACCACCTGCGGCGCCGCCCTTCATACCGAATACAGGGCCTAAGGATGGTTCTCTCAAAGCCACGAAAGCCTTCTTGCCGATTTTGTTAAGTCCGAGAGCCAGACCGATAGAGACAGTGGTTTTTCCGATACCGGCCTTGGTAGGAGTGATAGCGGTGACAAGGATAAGGTTCCCTGCGTCGTGCTTTTCGTCTAACAAGGTGCTATCCACCTTTGCCATGTACTTACCGTAGGTCGAGATCTTGTCCTCAGGAATTCCCGCATCCTCGGCAATCAGGTCAATCTTTTTAAGTTCCGCTTCTCTTGCGATCTGAATGTCTGTCTTCATAAGTAAATAAATGTGCTTATATTAAATAATTTGGATTACTTTAATCTTATTAGTTCTGCCTTCCCCACTATATAACAAGTCTGTTCCCATTTAGTTCGGATATACCTTGACAATCAATCTGTACAGTGTCTTGGCTTTCTCCTCAAAGTCCGGGACGTGCTGATTGGCCACCTTGATACGCCATATATGTCCTTCAGTGTCGGCATCGTTGCCGTTCACCTCTACGTCAAACTGCCGCAACAGCATCATCACGGGATTGATGAGATCAAAGGGAAATTGTAATTGGTAGTCGGTATAAAGTATGTGTTTACGAATAGTGGCTGCAGCAAGCGCCTCCGCTGCCGCCGTACGGTATGCCACCACCAACCCGCCCGTTCCGAGCTTCACCCCACCGAAGTAGCGAACGACCGCTACCAAGATGTCCGTCAGGTCTTGGCTGATGATTTGTCCGAGTATCGGTCTGCCCGCCGAGCCACTCGGTTCGCCGTCATCATTGGCACGCTCCATTACTTCGCCCTTGCCAATCCTATAAGCCCAACAGACGTGGTGAGCATCATAGTACTCTCTCCTCAGTCTATCCACCTCCATCAAGGCTTCTTCCTCCGTCTCTACCGGTATAGCAAAAGAGATGAACTTACTCCGCTTCTCGGAATAGGTACCCTCGGAGCGTTGGTCTATCGTTAGATAACTGTTGTAAAGTTCACTCGCCATGCCATTCTTATTTCTTTAGCATTTTGTCCAAGACCGGACGCCAGTCCTCACCGTTATCGGGACAATAGGTCACAAAGCCCAATCGTCGGGCAGCGGCGGTGTTGGCAGGCCCATCGTCTACAAAGAGGGTCTCCTCGGGATTGATCTTAGACTCCTCGATAATCCGTTCGAAAAACTTTGGATCAGGCTTACACATCTTGTATTCGTACGACGCATATACCTTTTCAAAAAGATCATCTATCGAGTACCCGCCGTCAATCAGTTGTCCCGATCGTGCATACTCCCATATAAAAGGGTTGATGTTGCTCACCCCCAAGAGTCTGATATCCTCTCGCCATTCGTTTTGGATATAGTCAAACTTATATTGCTGTGTCTCCGCCAAAAAGCCCATTAGTGCATACCGCACTTCTTCTACCGTCAGATGGAGTTGGTACTCTTTGTTGAGAGCTTCGGTAAACTCCTCCTTATTGTATTGTCCTTCTTCTAATTGTAAAAAGAGACCTTGTTGTTGGTATGGATCCAATAGATGATCGGCGTCATGCACCCCAAGTGCTTCGAATCGACGCACCGACTCGTCTCTATTGATTTTTACAAAAACACCACCGAAGTCAAATAATACTGTTTTTATCATTGATTAATGCTCTAAATACCACTTGTATAATTTTTCCACCCCCTCTTCCAACTCTACCTTGTGTCGCCACCCCAAATCGTGTAGTTTTGAGACGTCCGTAAGTTTACGCGGTGTGCCGTCTGGCTTGCTGCTGTCCCAAAGGATTTCTCCCTTGTAGTCCTCCGTTTTGGCGATCAGCAAGGCAAGATCTTTGATAGATATCTCTTTGCCGGTACCGATGTTGATGTGGCAATTTCGGATCTCTTGACTTCCGGCGGGATAGAGATCGCTAAATCGGGTATTGATCAGGATGTGTACCGAAGCGTCAGCCATATCCTCACTCCACAGAAACTCCCTAAGTGGTGCACCCGTACCCCATAGGACAACTCTATCGGGATAGATCCCAAAGTGTTGGAGGTCTGTCGGGGTAGTTACTCCCTCTACCGGACGTTTTTCGAGATCTGATTTGACTCCTTCGAAATCACCTCGACCCAGAAGTTTGGCCAAATGGATTTTCCGTATCATAGCGGGCATCACGTGGCTGTTGATCAGGTCAAAATTGTCATTGGGGCCATAGAGATTGGTAGGCATCACCGCGATATAATCGGTGCCGTATTGGAGATTAAAACTTTCGCACATCTTTAACCCGGCAATCTTTGCTAATGCGTACGGCTCGTTGGTATATTCCAATACTCCGGTCAGTAGTGCCTCCTCCTTGATCGGCTGACGAGCGTCACGCGGATAGATACAGGTGCTGCCGAGAAATAGGAGACGTTGTACACCGTGTCTATAGCTCTCGCCTATTATGTTTTGTTGTATCTGCAAGTTTTGGTAGATAAAGTCGGCCCTGTAAGTGTTATTGGCCATTATGCCACCCACTTTGGCGGCAGCGAGTACCACGGCATCGGGTTGTTCTTTGTCAAAGAAAGCTTTAGTGGCTGCCGGGTCTTGCAGATCCAATTGACTGTGAGGTAATCCCACCAAGCGGTGATAGCCTCTCTCTTGTAGATTTTTCCAAATCGCCGAGCCTACCAAACCTCGATGACCGGCAACGTATATTTTGCTATCTCTGTCTAATAAAGCTCCCATTCTATCTCTTCGCTCTCGTTGCAGCAGTTGATTTTACAGTGTCTTGTCCATCTCTGCCCGTAGATAGAGCTTCTTTACAAACTTCATATCGTGGCTGACCATGATCTGTACCAACTCTTCGAACGAAGTAGCCCTCGGGTTCCACCCCAATACCTCTTTGGCTTTGGTCGGATCGCCCAATAAGGTCTCGACCTCCGCCGGTCTGAAGTACTTGGGATCTACCTCTACCAATATTTTTCCCGTAGCTTTGTCTATACCCTTTTCGGCTATGCCCTCACCTTGCCACTCTAAATCAATCCCGGCGTGTCGAAAAGCTAAGGTGGCAAATTCGCGAACCGAGTGGTGTTCTCCCGTGGCTATCACAAAGTCATCGGGCTCGTCTTGTTGCAGTATCCGCCACATACAATCCACGTAGTCTGCCGCATAACCCCAATCCCTAAACGCATTGAGATTGCCAAGGTAGAGTTTGTCTTGATACCCTTGGGCTATACGTGCCGCCGCTAATGTGATTTTACGAGTCACGAAATTCTCGCCCCTGCGCTCGCTCTCGTGATTAAAGAGGATACCGTTGGAGACAAACATTCCGTAACTCTCACGGTAATTTCGGCTGATCCAGTAGGCATAGAGTTTGGCAACCGCATAGGGTGATCTCGGGTGAAAAGGTGTGGTCTCACTCTGTGGAGATTCTACCACTTCGCCATATAATTCGGAAGTGGAGGCTTGATAGATTTTGACCTGTTTATTGAGATGGGATATCCTCACAGCTTCCAAAAGCCTAAGCGTACCGATGGCCACTACATCAGCAGTATATTCGGGAACTTCGAACGAGACTTTGACGTGGCTTTGAGCCGCTAAGTTGTAGATCTCATCAGGCTTGATCATCTGTATGATGCGGATCAGAGAGGTAGAGTCGGTCATGTCCGCATAGTATAGGTTGATTAGGCGGTCTTGCTTCATATCCCTGATCCACTCATCGAGGTAGAGGTGTTCGATACGTCCGGTGTTAAACGAACTGCTTCGGCGGATAATGCCGTGAACCTCATAACCTTTTTGGAGCAAAAACTCAGCCAAAAACGAACCGTCCTGTCCCGTTATCCCCGTGATGAGCGCTACCTTCATATTGCCTTTTAACTTGGTCTACTATCGTTATACACAACACCTTCACAAAGTTACCAAAATATATAGACCTGCACGCCCTATCATCATTTGCGTGCCGGTTCTTTTTAGTGCAGATGAAGGATCTTGACGGCTCTATTTTTCGTTGGCACTATTGGGAGGTCACCCTACGGACGTACCGTGCGGGTGGAATAAAACCGATATGCACTAATTATAGTTAAATAGCATATCATATTCTGATATGTGGATGTTCTGTGGTGTCTCAATCGTCGGTTTCGTAACCCCTTATAATGCAAGGGGTTGGGAGGGGTAGTAACTTCGGCTGATATAGGGTCTCATCTATGCCACTATAAATCAACCGGTAGAAGAGATCTGATTTCCCCGACCTCAAAAAGCACTAATTGTATAAAAAAATGCCGGATGATGGTGTTACGGATCCCCTCTACTTCATCTTGCGACTCACCACGCTGTTCGGTTGATTTCCTATCCACACGAAAAACGGACTGACCTGTAAATGTGGGTCAGTCCGTTTTTCGTGTGGATGGGAGCGTCGAAAGATGAAAAAGCATGGATCTGTAATACCTCTACCGTGCATTTTTTTATACATTTCGGGCATTTCGGACATTTCGAGGGCGGGGGAATCGGCACTCTCCTAACTGTTTGGTTTATAGGGTCGTAGGGGAGACCCGAACTTAGCCGAAGTTAGACGGCCGACTCGCCACGGTTAGTCGGCCGACTGGACAGAGACGAGACCGCATATTAACCGCGGCGAGTCGGCCGTCTAACTTTGGCTAAGTTACTACCCCTCCCAACCTCTTGTGCCATAAGGAATTACAAGATCACCGATTTCGACTCCGATAATCAACGCTAAAACAAGATGTGATATAATAATTAACAGGAATTAACGGGGCGTCGGTGATCCCACCCATCGCACACAATAATATATAGTGCGATAGACAGTGCGACCTAAATTGATTACCGCTGCGAGGCACCGACACGGAGATCTTCCTTATCCTTCAACCTCACGAAAAAAGGACTGACCCGTAAATGTCGCTTCGGAGCTTACGTTTATCTTTTTTGTATATTTGCAATACTCCAAAATGAGATACAGGCTTATGAAAAGAAGAATTAATAGTAGTTGTATTGTACCCGAACCGGCTCTGAGGCGTCTGCCTTGGTATTTGGCATATGTCAAACTCCTTAAAACTCAGGGCGAAACTGTAGTGTCTTCAACTAATATTGCCAAAAGTACAGGAGTGGACTCTGCTCTTGTAGCTAAGGACTTGTCGTATGTTTCGATTGTGGGCAAGACACGTGTAGGCTATGAGGTGGCTGAAATGGTCGATGTTTTGGAAGACTTTTTGGGATTTAATAAATCGCATAAGGCTTATATCTTTGGGGTGGGTAATCTTGGCGCCGCTTTGATGCAGGATAGGGGTCTATCGCAATACGGCATGGATATTGTGGGGGGATTTGATACGAAGGAGGAGCTGGCAGGGAGGGAGATCGGAGGCTCACCGGTGTATCTGATGTCTCAACTGTCGGAAGTCAAAGCTCCTGATGTGCATATCGGTATCTTGACAGTGCCTGTTGATGTGGCACAAGATGCGACGGATATGTTGGTGGAGAACAACATTACGGCGATTTGGAATTTTACACCTTTCCGTATCATAGTGCCTAAGCATGTGGTGGTACAAAATACTTCCATTTATTCTCACTTGTCGGTGATGTTTCATCGTATCGGTGAATTGGAAGAGTGAGGCATGAAGCTGTTTAGTACTTGGCAGTTGCCTGTTGGTATAGGAGATTTTGCACTGAGGGCGGATAATGTGTTGAGCAACTCGGGCAAGGATTTTTACCGTCCCGATTGGATGGAGGGAGTGGAGGCATTACCGATGTTGGTAGTACGTATCGGCAAAGTGGCGAAGTGTATCGAGGAGCAATTTGCCGATCGTTATTATGACCGACTGTCACTTGCTTTTTCCTTGAGAGCCAGTCGGATAGACGATAATTTGCCGGAAGCAATGAGAGAGAATTTTGACGGTTCTTTCGTCCGTTGGAGTCAGTGGGTCGGTTATGATGACTTGGTGGATAGGGATCGACTGTCCGCTGTGAGGATGGTGACACCGCAACAATTGGACACGGAGGTGCCTTTAATCCTTCCTGCCAAGGAGACCATATCTAAGGCTTTGGTATTGGTGAGTCGATACTACCTCCTCAAAATAGGTGATTTGATTGCCCTACCTGCGGCGACAGTGCCGATTTCGTTAGAGAGGGAACAAGGACTCTTTATGGTGGGACGAGACAATGAAGAGTTGATTTTCTTAAGAATAAAATGATATGATGGATCGACGCAAAATATATACTGTAGCGTTGGTGTTGCTTGGCCTGTGTGGTTCGGTGCAGGCTCAAGAGGATGCAAAACAATACAATCCCGTTGTGACGGGGGCACCTATATTGTCGATTGCTCCCGATGCCGTAAGCAGTGCTATGGGTGAGATCGGACTGACCACCGGAGCTGATGCTCACTCGATATATCACAACATCTCCAAGTTGGCGTTTATCGATGAGGAGTGGGGCATCTCTTTTGGTTATACACCGTGGATGTCGGAGGTAGTAAAGGACATTAGTCTCTCCACTTTGTCCGGCTATTTTCGATGGGGAAATACCGGTGCTATCAACCATGCGGTCTCTATGTCGGCACGCTATTTCCATATTGGCGAAGCACAGGCATTTGCCCCCGGTTCGTGGACGCCGGTAACGATTGTACCGTACGAATTGGCTGTCGATGCCGGTTACTCTATGGCGATTAATGAGCACTGGGGTGTAGGTGTTTCTTTGAGGTATTTGCGTAGTGACTACAACTATACCGTTGATGATGTGAAAGGATGTGTCGATAAGTTTTTGGCGGACTTCTCGGCTACCTATCGGACGAATATAAAACTGACAGGAGACTATGCCGGTCTACTCACTGCTGCCGTTGCCGTCAATAACATAGGCGGCAAGATGAGCTATGACGGTGGCAAGAATTATCTTTTCTCCCCTGCCATATTGAGACTGGGGGTGGGGTTGGAGCTGGAAAACGGAGGTCCGCACCGTGCGGGGCTACACCTGGAAGCCAATAAGATGTTGGCTCCTACTTATAATGAGTCTGACAGGAAAAATCCTGAGCCTTATAATAATATGAGTATGTGGAGTGCGATAGCCAATTCGTTCGGCGATGCTTCGGGGGGAGCTGCCGAGGAGTTTAAGGAGGTGACTTGGGCTGTGGGCGCGGAGTATGCTTACGAGGAACGTTTCTTCCTGCGTGGCGGATACAGGTATCAAGACCCTTCCAAAGGCACAAATAGCGGAGTGTCTATGGGTGCGGGTTTTGTATACAACAGGGCTAAGGTGGATCTCTCTTACTTCTTGGCATCCCAGAGCCGGTCTCCGCTCAATAATACGTTTAGACTTACACTTGGGGTGAACTTTTGATGATGGTACCGTTTCGGATTGGTCAAGGTTATGATGTCCACCGTTTTGAGGAGGGGCGCGAACTGTGGTTGGGTGGCGTCAAGATAGATCACCCTAAGGGACTCAAGGGGCATTCGGATGCCGATGTGTTGTTGCATGCTATTAGTGATGCGCTCTTGGGAGCATTGGCTCTGAGGGATATAGGATACCATTTTCCCGATACCGACCCCAAGTATGCCGGTGCAGACTCCAAGGTACTACTGAGTGAAGTGGCTGCGTTGGTTCGCAAGGAGGGATATATGATCGGTAATATTGACGCTACAATTGTGGCGGAGCGGCCAAAAATAAACCCCCACGTGCCGGAAATGCAACGAGTGATCTCCGAACTGTTGGGGGTGTCTATGGACTGCGTGTCTATTAAGGCTTCTACCAATGAACGTATGGGATTTACCGGTAGGGAGGAGGGGATACTTGCCTTGGCGGTTGCCTTAGTTTATAAGTCGTAGTGTATTGGGCTTGTAGGGTCAGTTGTTGCGACTGTGACGCAGGCGCCTACTGGTCTGTACATTAAATCGGTGGCACGCTTCGTAGGTCAGATATGCCTTTTTGGGTGACAGCTTTTGTTGAAGAGCGTTGATAAAATCTGAGTTGGCTTTGTCTCGCTCTGCGTTAATCGTATTGAGCCGTTCTAGGCCTTCTTTGTATTGTTCGTCAGTTGCCTTGCTGCCGGCTTTTGCAATCTCTTCGTATATCTTGCGTGCTTCTCTCCAAGTCTTAAACCTCACTTGGTCGTACTTTTCCAACTCTACCGTGACAACAGCTTGCTCCGCCTCTGTGAGTTGGGCCGCTTTTGAGATCGCGTTGAGTCTGTCTTGTAAGTACTGTTCTCTCCTGGTCTTGGCTGCCTGATCTTCTTGATCCGTGGTACCTAAATCAATCGGATCCACACTCGGTTGACTGTTTGATGGAGTGTCGGTAAGTCCGTCACCTGCGATTACTGCCGTGGCCGGGAGCGATAGTGTCAAGCTGACCAAAAAGAGGGTGAGGGTCAGGAGTTTGGTATACCTATTCATACTTATTTATCTTGCACTTAGTGTGTTATCGATGTCGTTTGTCTCTTCCATTAATATGGTACCCCAATAGTCTTCGGTCGTTTCGTCCAATAAGAATTGGTGGAACTGTTCGTCTACCGCATCTTCGGCACGCAGATCCATCAACTCTTGTTGGTTGAGACCTGATGTGGGTACATTAATAAGATTGAATACCACAGCCAAACCGATGAGGATAGCGGCAATACCGGCCACATAGAAGAAGATACGCCGGGTGCGTGAAGGTTGCCTTTTTGCCGATGCTTGCGTAGATGTTTTTGCCGATGTTTGCAATACGGTCTCCTCGGCCGCTATCCGCAACATCAGACGATCTTTGAAATCCTCAAAGTAGTTGTCAGGGGTCGTGAATGGATAGATAGGGTTATCCTTTTGTTTATCTTTAAGCTCTTGAGAAGTCATATCCTATATTATCGATTAGTTAGACTTGTGACGCAAAGCCTGTGGTATGGTTTAATGCATTTAGTGAAATAGGAGTCTTTTTACTTTTCCTCCTCGTCGATGCCCATAAAGCTCTTGAGCTTCTTAACGGCATGGTGGTAATTGGCTTTGAGCGCTCCCTCTGATGTACCGGTGATTTCGGAGATCTCTTTGTAGGGAAGGTCATCAAAGTAGCGGAGCTCAAAGGTTAGTTTTTGCTTTTCCGGTAATTGGTCAATGGCGGCCAAAAATTCTGCTTCGGCTTGGTCTCCGTCAAAGTATGGATCACCGGTCAGTAGCTCTGTAAGGTCGTAGTCCTCGGTAGTGAGCGGTAGCTTGCGGTTGGACCGCTCTTTACGGAGGTGGGTGAGGGCTTCGTTGGTTGCGATGGTGTAGAGCCAAGTACTCAACTTGGAATTACCCTTAAAGTTGTGGATGTTGCGCCAAGCCTTGATAAAGGTGTTTTGGAGTACGTCATCTGCGTCTTCGTGCCGATACACGATTCTCCGAATGACGGCATAGAGCATTTGAGAGTATTGGGTCACCAGATCTCCGAAAGCCGTCTCTGCAGTGGCTTTGTCCTTGAGTCTTGAGAGTAACTCCTCGTCCGAAAAGTTGGGTGTTGTACTCATTCGGGTTGTTCTCCTGCATCCTCCTGAGGGAGGGTTGGTTTGTCGCCCTTTACTCCTCTTTTAAGCTCGGGATAATCAATTCTCGAGTGGTACATATTTCTGAGCTTGTCGGTAAAGACGTGTTTGGCCACCTCTATGTCACGAAATGTCAGCGGTGTATTTTTGAGATACCCCTCTGAGGCGATCCCGTCTACGATCTTATTGACGTGGTCAATCAATACCTGCTCGGTAATCTCTTTGAGACTTCGCGACGACGCCTCTACCGCATCGGCAAGCATCATAATCCCTTGCTCCTTAGTCCACGGATTGGGTCCCGGATAGCGGAATATACTCTCGTCAACCACAATGTCAGGGTTTTCGTTTTTATACTTGATATAGAAGTATTTGGTCATACCGAGACCGTGGTGTGTGCGAATAAAATCGATAATTGGCTTGGGTAGATTGGCTTTCTCCGCCATCTCGATACCGTCGGTCACGTGCTTGATGATGATTTTGGCACTTTGATCGTAGGGCAATCTATCGTGCGGGTTATTGGCACCTTGGTTCTCTGTGAAGTAGGTGGGGTTCTTCATCTTACCTATATCGTGATAGAGGGCGCCGCTACGTACCAATCTGACGTCGCCTCCGATCTCACCTATCGCTTCGGATGCCAAGGTCGAGACGTTGAGCGAGTGTTGGAAGGTCCCCGGCGCCACTTCGCTCAGTTGGCGGAGTAGCGGTTTGTTGATATCTGAAAGCTCGACCAAACTGATGCTCGAGATGTAGCCGAAAACCCGCTCAATCAAGTAGACCATCAGGTAGGTAAACATCAAGAATATAAAGTTGATGGTCAGGTAGAAGATAATGTTCCAATCCATCTGATCCGGTATCCCTTCGATCGAAAAGGTGAGTGCGTAGTAGGTGATGAGCATACCGAAAAAGACCGCAAAACTGGTGCGGATGAGGTCGCTACGCTGTGACAGATTGCGAAGGGTGATCAATACGATACGACCGGCTACAACCTGTGTGATGATGAATATGAGTGGCGAAGGCACTACCAACGATGCCAAGAGTATCGTTGCCAAGTGGGTGATGGATGCGGTACGGCTATCAATAAATACACGCACCTGTATGGCCACAATACTAAAGGGGATGATATATGTGGCACTCGGCTCAATGGGGATCAGTAGATAGGCCAAAGTGACCATAAAACAGATGTTGAGGACGATGAATAGCGGGTTCCTCAACTCGGTCAGTAGCTCCGCTCTAAAGGCTATCAAATAGGAGTACACTACCATAAACAGTAACAAGATGACTATCGCCAACCCTATAAAAAGGACAATCCCCTCATTGGTGGAGGTCGCCTCGCTCTCAAAGGCTTTGCGATAACCCTCCAATACTTGGTAGATTTCGGGAGTCACCACATCTCCCGTCCCCACTATACGTTCACCCTTTTGTACTTCACCTACCACCTCGGTGATGGTTGCCAATCGAGCATTGTGCATCTGTTGGGTTTTGGCATCGTCTCGTCTGAGATTGCTGATGAGGTATTTCTCAAAATTTATCTCCTGTACCACATCCGGCTTGAGTCCTTGCGGTGCCTGTGAAATGGCGTAGTCGTATGCCTTTCGGGCATTAAATACTTCGGTACTGCTCCTCTTTTTAGCTACGTTCATCTCATCTACGATAAAGATGTACCCATTTTCTTGGCTGATGAGCTGTTCGTAGCTGTCGTTGGACAAGATGCCTTGCTCATAGATCTTATCCAAGACCTTGAGTGCATACTTCATGTATTCGCTGGTGACCTCCGGGTTCATCAGACCGGAAGTGAAGTCCTGTGTGAGATGATTTTTCTGAGCGATCTTGGCCTCGTTGTTGATCGTGTAGTAGTTGACTTTGGTACGCTCTATACTGTCTCTCTCCGCCACCTTATCGGCATCACTTTTATATACCGGGAAGTTGTAAGGGGCGGTCAGCACCCCCTCGTACCTCCAAGGCTGTCCGATGCCGTAATCGTACTTAAACTTGACCATCGAGGGGTAGATGATAGCCATAACTATGGCGGCTACCACAAATATCAATGCACTTTTGATCTTTTGAGACTTGTAAAGAGCCATCTTGTCGTCTTTCTTAACGGTATCCGAAGTATTCCTTAATGGGATTGCTCCCACAGTCTGCCCGTGCGAGCGCCTGTGGGAGCATTTGTCTTAAATATCAGTATTACTTTTGTTCCATCCCTCTGCGTCTGCGGGCGCTGATGAGGGTATTGCGCATTAGCGAAATAATGGTCATCGGACCTACTCCGCCGGGAACGGGAGTAATGTAAGAAGCCTTGGGCGCTACCTCGTCAAACTTAACGTCGCCTGTCAGTTTGAAGCCGCTCTTTTTGCTGGCGTCGGGGACGCGAGTGGTGCCGACGTCTACAATCACCACACCCTCTTTGACCATATCCCCGGTCAAGAACTCGGGAGTACCCAATGCGGCGATAATGATATCCGCTTGGCGGGTGATGGATGCAATGTCCTTGGTGCGACTGTGGCAAACTGTCACGGTAGCGTCACCGGGATAATTTTTGAGCATCATCAACTGAGCCATAGGCTTGCCTACGATATTGCTGCGACCCAATACCACACAGTGCTTACCGCTCGTCTCAATGTCATAACGTTTGAGCAACTCCAATATACCTGCCGGCGTAGCTGATACAAATGAAGGCAGTCCGATACTGGTCTTACCAACATTGACAGGGTGGAAGCCGTCAACATCTTTGCTCGGATCTACCGCCTCGATAATCTTTTGCTCATCGATATGTTTGGGCAATGGCAGTTGGATAATAAAACCATCGACACTATCATCTTTATTGAGACGATCGATGGTGTCAAGCAGCTCTTGCTCAGTCACATTGTCCTCAAAGCGGATGAGTTCGTCCTCAAAGCCGAGCTCCGTGCCGGTTCTCATCTTGGAAGCAACATAGGTTTCGCTGCCTCCGTCGTGACCTACCAATATGGCCACCATCTTAGGGGGTTTGTGACCTGCGGCTACAATCTCCTTGACTTCTGCCGCAATCTCGGCTTTCATGTCTGCCGAGATCTTTTTTCCATCTAATAGTTTATAACTCATAGCTATTTTCTGATTAATTATGCTGTCTATCCTTTCTGTTGGCATAACAATCGGCAACCACCGATAGTTCAGCCAAAGCCCTCACCGTCTCTCTTATCGACTATCTGCGGCGCATCCGTTGCAGTGCCGCCATATTCATTCCCTTCTTATTGGCACCGCCCATCATCTGCATCACCTTCCTTGCCTGGTCAAATTGTTTGAGTAACTGATTGACCTGCTGTACCGATACTCCGCTACCCGCCGCTATGCGTTTGCGACGATTGCCGTCAATGATCTTAGGGTTTTCGCGCTCTGCGGGAGTCATAGAGTAGATGATCGCTTCGATCCCCTTAAAGGCGTCGTCGTCGACGTCCAAGTCGCGAATGGCCTTGCCCACTCCCGGGATCATACCAAGTAGATCCTTGATGCTACCCATCTTTTTGATCTGCTTGATCTGCTCTAAGAAGTCGTTAAAGTCAAATTGATTTTTCTTAATCTTTCGCTCCAACTCCTTGGCCCGCTCCTCATCGTACTGGTCTTGCATACGCTCGACAAGGGAGACCACGTCGCCCATACCCAAGATACGGTCTGCCATACGTTTGGGGTGGAAGACGTCCAAGGCGTCCAACTTCTCACCGGTACCGATAAATTTGATGGGTTTGTCGACGACCGAACGGATAGATAGCGCTGCACCGCCGCGGGTGTCACCATCCAACTTGGTCAGTACAACTCCGTCAAAGTTGAGACGGTCGTTAAATTCTTTGGCAGTATTGACTGCATCCTGACCCGTCATGGAGTCCACGACAAAGAGAATCTCTGTAGGGTTTACCGCCTTCTTGATGTTGGTAATCTCCTCCATCAATACTTCATCTACCGCCAATCGACCGGCGGTATCGATGATGACGGTGCTGTAGCCCTCCTGTTTGGCTTTTACCACAGAATTTTGAGCAATCTGTACAGGGTTTTTATTGCCCTCCTCGGTGTAAACGGGGACTTTAACTTGCTCACCTACCACCTTGAGCTGTTCGATAGCAGCAGGGCGGTACACGTCGCCGGCTACCAACAAAGGTTTTTGCCCTCTCTTCTCTTTGAGGTACTTTGCCAATTTGCCTGAGAATGTTGTTTTACCCGAACCTTGCAAACCGCTCATCAGTATGATGTTGGGTTTTTCATCCAATGACAGTTCGGCAGTCTCTCCACCCATCAGGGCGGTCAATTCGTCGTGTACGATCTTGACCATCAATTCACCCGGCTTCACAGCGGTAAGTACCTTTTCGCCAATCGCCTTTTCCCTTACCCTTTGGGTAAATTCACGTGCCACGTCATAATTAACGTCGGCTTCCAAGAGGGCGATGCGTACCTCTTTGACGGTCTCTGCAATATTTAGTTCTGTTATGGAGCCTTCACCCTTGAGGTTCTTCAGCACCCGATCTAATCTATCCGAAAGATTATTAAACATCTCTGTTGCTTATCTATTACTATTTCAACTAATTGTGCAAACTTACCAATTTTTTACGAGCTACCGAGCTGTATTCTTGTGATGATTCTTATCGCCCAACGGCCTTATGTCCACGCACTGATCATCGACTATTTTGCCATTTGTGGTAACCTCACTTTGCCGCCTGCATGAGGAAAGATTGTGTGAGGTATCCTATGTTAGTAATTCTCTGTACTTTTGTATTACTAAATTGAGTTAGGAGAAATCGTATATATGGCGAAGTCTATTTTTGATGTTACTTTGAAGTTGGTGCACAAGGAAATCTATTCCGACTCGCTCTTTAAGGGGCGTTTTGCACCGGTGATTGAGGGGACCGTACTGCCGGCATTTGAGCCTGGACAGTTCGTCCAAGTATGGATAAAGGATTGTGACGGTGTGATGCTTCGGCGTCCGATCTCCATTTATGATATGCAGTCCGACTACATTGATCTGCTGATTCAAAAGGCGGGTCGTGGTACTGCCGCTATGTTTGACGCTCCTATCGGAAGTCGGTACAACGTCCTTTTGCCCTTGGGTAATAGTTTTAGACTTCCAGATACCGATGCCCATCCACTGTTGGTAGGTGGTGGGGTGGGTATTGCACCGCTCTACGCACTTGGTAAGAAGTTGAATGCTAACGGTATCTCTCCAACATTTCTATTTGGGGCGAGAAGTGCGGGACATTTTCCGGATCTCGCTCCTTTTAAGTCGTTAGGTACACTATTTACCACCACCGAAGATGGCTCTGAGGGAGAAAAAGGGTTGGTGACACGGCACTCTGTGTTGCAGGCCAACCAATTTACTCATATCTATACATGTGGACCCACTCCGATGATGAAAGCGGTTGCCGCCTGGGCGCGTGAGCGTCATATCCCGGCACAAGCATCGCTCGAGAATATGATGGCGTGTGGTATGGGAGTTTGTCTCTGTTGTGTTGAACCTACTGTGGCAGGACACAAAACGGTATGCCACGATGGCCCAGTTTTTGATACGGCTGAATTACTTTGGGAATGATGGAAATGATGGAAAATAATCTGAGTATAAGGGTAGGGGAGATCACTCTAAAAAACCCGGTGACCACAGCCTCCGGAACTTTTGGTGATGGTTTGCTGATGGATAGGATCTATGATGTGGAGCGGTTGGGCGGTATATTTACCAAGGGTACCACATTAGAACCGCGCGAGGGCAATGCACCCCAGCGTATGGCGGAGACCGCATCCGGAATGCTCAATGCCGTAGGTCTGCAAAACAAAGGGTTGCAGCATTATATAGAGGAGATCTACCCGCGTGTCATTCAGTTGGGTACAGAGATCATCCCCAATATCAACGGGTCAACTATAGATGATTATATTGCAGTGGCCGAGGCGATGAACGGGTTGGAGGGTATACGCGGTATTGAGCTCAATATCTCTTGCCCCAATGTCAAAAACGGCGGTATGGCGTTTGGGGTGTCGGAGAAGGGAATTGCCGAGATTGTCTCTGCTATTCGTAGCGTCTACGACCACACACTGATTGTTAAATTATCGCCCAACGTTACCGATATTGCCAAGATGGCAAAGATCGCCGAGGAGTATGGAGCGGATGCCGTGTCATTGGTCAATACCTTTTTGGGTATGGCTATCGATCCGCACAGACGCAAGCCGATACTCTCAACGGTCACGGGAGGATTGTCCGGTCCCGCTATCAAGCCTATTGCTCTCCGTATGGTGTGGCAGGTGGCTAATGCAGTCAAGATTCCGATAATCGGCATCGGGGGTATTACCAATGGATTGGATGCTATCGAGTTTATGTTGGCCGGCGCTACAGCGGTGCAGGTCGGTACCTATAATTTTGTCGATCCCCTCTCTCCTGTCAAAATTATCTCGGAGATCAGTGAATATATGAGCCGTTATCAAATCTCAGATGTCAACGAGCTTATAGGCGCTTTGGAGGTGTAGTCCTACTTTTCCGATTGCGTCGTCAATCGATACGTCTCTACATTAGATAGATTGCAGCGGTTTCAATGATATAAAGGGTGGCTCGGATCCTATCCAAGCCACCCTTATTGCAGTTTGTATAAGTGGGATTACTTGATGACGCCAAGCTCTCTACCCACTTTCTCAAAGGCGGCAATCGCCTTATCCAAATGTTCTTTCTTATGAGCTGCAGACAATTGTACTCGGATGCGTGCTTCGCCCTTTGGTACTACAGGGTAATAGAAACCTGTAACATAGATACCCTCGTCAAGCATCATGGCTGCAAACTTCTGGCTCAATGGAGCATCGTACAGCATCACGGCACAGATAGCACTCTGGGTAGGTTTGATGTCAAAGCCAAGGTCTAACATCTTGGTACGGAAGTACTCAACGTTTTGCATCAGATCGTCGTGCAGATTGTCGCTCTCTTCGAGCATCTTGAACATCTCGATGCCGGCGCCTACAATGGCAGGAGGCAATGAGTTGCTGAATAGATATGGACGGCTCCGTTGACGAAGCATCTCGATGATCTCTTTACGTCCAGTAGTGAAGCCACCGACAGCACCTCCAAAGGCTTTACCCAATGTGCCGGTGATGATATCGATCTGGCCATAGAGGTCAAACTGCTCTGATACGCCACGACCGGTCTTACCCACTACACCGGCGGAGTGGCACTCATCAACCATCACCAATGCGTCATATTTATTGGCTAATTCGCAAATCTTGTCCATAGGAGCGACATTGCCGTCCATAGAGAAGACGCCATCGGTTACGATGATGCGGAAGCGTTGCTCTTGAGCCTCTTTGAGTCGCTCTTCAAGCTCTGCCATATCGCCGTTGGCATAACGATAGCGCTTAGCTTTACAAAGTCTTACACCATCAATGATAGAGGCGTGGTTGAGGCTATCGCTGATGATGGCATCATCAGGACCGAGCAGCGGCTCAAACACTCCGCCATTGGCATCGAAGCAAGCGGCATACAAGATAGTATCCTCTGTGTGGAAGTACTTACTGATGGCGGCCTCCAACTCTTTGTGGATGTCCATGGTGCCGCAGATGAAGCGAACAGACGCGAGTCCGTTACCTCTTCTGTCCATCATCTCTTTTGCGGCCTTTACCAAACGTGGGTTATTGGCCAGTCCCAAGTAGTTGTTGGCACAGAAGTTAAGTACATTCTTGGTTTCGCCGTTTTGATCTACCGTGATTTCGGCAAATTGCTCACTGGTGATGATTCTCTCCTCTTTGTAGAGACCTGCTTCGCGTGTCTCTTTGAGTTCTTTTTGTAGGTGTTCTTTGATGGATCCGTACATAATTGTATAAATGTGGTTATCAAGTAACTATTATTGTTTTCCAACCTCAAAGATAGATAAAATTAACTACATAGGTTCGGGATTCTTGGTTAAATCTGGTGCGTGATGCCTTACATCGTATGGCTTTTGCTGTTTTGGGATAGCAATGAAAAAAAGGAGTCCTTGGTTTGAGGACTCCTTTGAAATAGTTTGTTGGATCGGTATCAGTTGTTTGGGGCTTTCGTGACGAGATATAGTTCGTCAAGCTGTTCGGGATCCAAGACGGATGGCGCATCAATCATAACATCGCGACCCGAGTTGTTCTTTGGGAATGCAATGGTATCTCGGATGCTGTTGAGTTTGGCAAATAGAGATACCCATCGGTCAAATCCGTAGGCTATACCGCCGTGAGGTGGCGCTCCATATTTAAAGGCATTCATCAAGAAGCCAAATTGCTCCTCCGCCTTCTCGTCTGTAAATCCGAGTACCTCAAACATCTTTTTCTGTAATTGGCTGTCATGGATGCGGATAGAACCTCCACCTACCTCCACTCCATTGATCACCATGTCATAAGCGTTGGCACGTACTTTGCCCGGGTCGGTGTCCAATAACGGGATATCTTCGGGTTTTGGTGAAGTAAATGGATGGTGCATAGCGTAATAACGCTGAGTCTCGTCGTCCCATTCCAAGAGCGGGAAGTCTACAACCCAGAGACAAGCGAAGGTATTGGGATCCATCAGCCCCTCAGCTTCGGCAACGTGCAAGCGGAGGGTACCCAATTGTTTACGGGTCTTCATAGCATCATCACCACTAAGGATCAAAATCAAATCGCCGGGTGTTGCTTCCATCACTTTCGCTAACTCCTGCAACTGCTCTTGGCTGTAAAACTTGTCAACACTACTCTTGACGGTGCCGTCTTCTCCAACTCGTGCATATACAAGACCTTTGGCTCCGACTTGCGGCTTCTTGACAAACTCTGTCAATTGGTCTAATTGCTTGCGGGTGTAGGTCGCCGCCCCTTTGACGCAGATTCCGCCGATGTACGCGGCATTGTCAAAGACCTTAAAACCGTGTCCTTGGAGTGTATCCATCAGTTCGACAAAGAGCATGCCAAAACGGGTATCCGGTTTGTCACTACCATAATATTTCATGGCGTCGTGCCAACTGATGCGTGGGTATGCCTCTGATTGTTGGATGCCGAGGAGTTCTTTGAAGAGGTGCTTGCTCAGTCCTTCAAAAGTATGGAGTACATCCTCCTGCTCAACAAAGGACATTTCGCAGTCAATCTGGGTGAACTCGGGTTGGCGGTCGGCACGTAAGTCTTCGTCCCTAAAACACTTGACGATTTGGAAGTAACGGTCAAATCCCGCCACCATCAGTAGTTGCTTAAAGGTTTGCGGAGATTGTGGAAGAGCGTAAAATTCGCCGGGATTCATACGGCTCGGCACTACAAAGTCACGTGCCCCCTCGGGAGTTGACTTGATGAGTACCGGAGTCTCTACCTCCAAAAACTTTTGACCGTCGAGATAGCGACGGATCTCTATGCCCATACGGTGTCTCAGCTCCAAATTTTGTCTGACTACGCTGCGACGAAGATCCAAGTAGCGGTACTTCATCCTCAATTCGTCCCCTCCGTCCGAATGCTCTTCAATGGTAAACGGAGGCGTATCTGAGGTATTGAGGATTTCTAATTCTTTTACAATCACCTCTACGTCGCCGGTCTCCAATTTGTCGTTCTTCGCGGAGCGCTCAGCTACGACACCCTTTACTTGGATCACATATTCACGTCCCAAGTGTGTGGCTCTATCCGCCGTCTCAGGGTCATGCTCTTGGCTAAACACCAATTGGGTGATACCGTACCTGTCTCGGAGGTCTATAAAACTCATCCCTCCCATCTTGCGATTTCGTTGTACCCAACCTGCGAGGGTGACCTCTTCTCCGATATTTGACGCTCTCAATGCGCCGCATGTAGTTGTCCTAAACATACTCTATTATTCTTTTATTGCCCGTTGTGATATCAAGGCTCTATTTTTCGTAATCGTACCAATGTGATTTTATTGCCGGTCGCTCTCATGATTTGTATCTGGAACTGTGGCGGTATGCTCAGTTCGTCTCCGGCTTCGGGGATCTCCTGACTGTGGTGGAGGATAAAGCCCGCCAAGGTTTGGTAGTCTTCGTTTTCCGGTATCTCGAGGTCAAAAACTTCGTTAAGCGTATCCACCTCTGCACGTCCGGATATGATGTATTCATTTTCGCCCACCTTCCTCATCGCTATACGTTGCGTATCGTGTTCGTCCTCTATGTCACCAAAGATCTCCTCTACAATATCTTCCAACGTGACCATTCCCGCGGTGCCGCCCAATTCGTCTACAATGATGGCGAGGCTGCGCTTCTTTTGCATCAGTTGTTTGAGTGCTTTTTCAGCGGCAAGCGACTCCGGTATAAATATGGTGGTCAGTATGCGTGTGTGCCAATCGGAGCTCTCAACCATCCTAAACATTTCGATGCTGTGGATGTATCCGATGATGTCGTCTATATCCTCTTTGTAGACCGGCAATTTGGAGAATCCCGTCTTATCAAATATCGAAATCAGTTCCTCTCGCTCCAAGTCATAACTCACCGCTACGATTTCATTACGCGGCACCAAACAATCCCTCACCTTTATCTCCGAAAACTCGAGAGCGTTTTGCAGTATCCTCGCCTCATCGGCATTGTCCTGTTGTGTGACATTGCTCTCGATGAAATAGTCGAGGTCGACCTTGGAGAGCGGTTGCACGGTATCGTCTTCATTGCTGATACCAAACATCTTGAAGAAGAGCTTGCTGATCCAGCCGATCAGAAGGGTGATAGGGAATAAGACGATGTAGATGGCGAAAAAAGGGAGTGTGATGATTCTGACCATCAGGTTGGGTTTGCTCTGGCCGATAGCTTTGGGGATGTACTCGGAAAAAACAATGATGAGGGCGGTAGATACCAAAGTCTGTATGAGTACGACTGCCATATCATTGTGCAGTAGCTGAGTGAGCGGAGCTTCCAATAATTGTGCAAATAACAATCCGTAAACCACATTGACAATATTATTGCCCACCAAAGCGGTGGTAATAAAGTGGCTGCCGTTGTTGTAAAAGTGGGTGGCGATTTTGGAGATGATATTGCCACTGTTTTTATCCAACTCCACTTTGAGTCTATCGGCGGATACAAAGCTGATCTCAGACATACTAAAGAAGCCGGAGAGTACGATACATAATATGATGGCTATGTACAGCATATGTCAGTATCTGTTATCGAGTTGGTTGTAGTTCTTGTTTCATTTTTGACGCAGGCTGAGTGGCAGACTGTGCCGCAGGCGATGTTGAGAACCGGGCTTTTGGCTGTGTTCTTGCTTGAGTTTTTGGCTGTGTCGCAGGCGGAGCGGTAGGTTGTGGAACCTCGGGTAGACTGTCATTGGGAGCCAAAGGTTTGTCCTCTACATCTACGTGCCCGGTGGAGGCATACAACTCGTACCGAGTAAAATCTTGGTTGCTTCTAAATCCATATTTGCTCTCAATGAGCTGTCCGTCACGGGGAATGATGACCGTAGGTTCGTTAGAGTAAACTAATGCGGCCGATTCGTCCCAAAATAGAGAATGACCTCTAAATTGTAGCCCTTCTCTATTGACCACCTCTACATTGCCGATCAGTTCCCAGAGCTTGCGACTTTGGTGGTAGATGGCAGTGTCGGCTTTGATGGATGCCTGGGTGTTGAAGAGTGTGTCAAATTGCTCAACTACCAACCCTTGCGGAAACCTCCACTCTTGCTCAGGTTTATCGTAGGTGTACCAAACCGGAGCCTCGAGTTTGTACTTGGTGATTCCACTATCCGATATGAGCGAATTGACATCCTTGGTTACGGAAGTATACGGCAGAGAGTCAATGTCACTACGGACGGCGTCGCCCTTTTTTCCACCACAGGCCGACAAAGATGCAATAATATACAAAAAGATACCAGCACAGACCCAAATACCGGGCTGTGCTAGTATCGTCAGTTTATTTTTCGGATGTGATGTACTATCACTCATATCTTCACCCTTTTGGGGAAGTATTCGCTTGGTTTATCTTGTACGGATAGTGGTCGTTTCGCCGATCCATCCACCGACGGTAAAGGTTGCTCCCGCATTGAGGTCGGGGTGCATAAACACGTCCTCTTTGGTTGGGAAGTGCTGACTATAAGTATTGATCAACTGGTTTGCTTCGCTGGCAACAGTCGAGTCAATCGCTTTGGCGCGCTGTGCTTTGTCCACCGCTAAGCAGTATACAATTCTTTGCAAGATCGGATCATCAGGATAGACGCTCTTGGCGGTTGCAGCGTACATATTAGCAATCAGCAACAAAGGAGCGCCAAATCCGCTCTTATTGGCCATGGCTTGGTTAGCGTAATTACGTGCCGCACTATAACTATTTTGTTTGTAGCTCATCACTGCGAGCATATAGTAGATCTCACCTGTTTTGGATTGATCCGTACTCAAATCGATAGCCTTTTCGTAGTATTCGCGCGCACGGCTGTAGTTGTTCTCCTTAAAAGCCTTGTTGGCAATACCGGTTGCAGCATCGGCCGTAGGTTCGATATTAAAGAGATGTTCAGACATGGCGAAGTAAACGTCGCTCTCGGTACATCCTACAGATTGCATAAGGGCAATCGTCTTGGACAAAAACTCTTTGTCTGCCTTGTGAGCCTCTACTTGAGGACCATATACTTGCTCCATGATATCACAGCTGGCGGCACCGCTCTGTGCAAACATCGCCTGAGCATTTTGGCGGTAATTGCTGTATGCCTCTACGGCGTTGTTGTTGCCTGCCGCTTGGTACTCTTTGATCTTTTGGTCGTAGTAGCCGTCCACCATCATATGATCATCCACATACTTGGCCTTGAGTGAGGGATCCATAAACATCTTTGCCATAGAAGCGTATGCAAATTGAGACAAAGCCAAAGGATCGGTCTCGGCACCCATCTCCTTTACAACGGGAGAGAGCCAATCGTAGATCATATTGTAGTCCGACTCATTGCCCATCAAACGCATATAGTCTGAGATTTTATTGCCAAGGATGTAGTCGATACCATTATCTGCATCATCACCGAAGTACTTGATACGAGTATCGTACATCTCCATCAGTTGGTTAGTCCACTCCTTTTTCTCCTCTGGAGTTTGAGCTTGGTCAGCCTTCCAATTCAGCAACTCGGCGCCAATAATATAGGTGTCTTTGCTGGCTGCGGGACAAGCATCATAGACCTTCTTCCAAAAATCATAAGCGTCCTTATAGTTCTTGCTCTGGTGGTAGGTCTTGTAAAATGTGATGTTGCGGCGACATTGGATACTGTCATTGCCGTGACCAAAAGGAGTTCCGGACTCCACACCAGTCTGTGCATTCGCAAATGACAGACTTAAAAGACTCATCATTAGAGCCGATAGTAGTAAAATTCCTCGTTTCATCATTATACTTTTAAGTTTTGTTTTCCTTCGCTATTCTTACCGCTCGCGGGGGTTGGTTTATCTCTATGATGGCGGTAAGTCTATTATGGTTTATCCGGTTAGTAGATTTTTAGTTTTCTAAACCATGTTTCGTTGAAATTAAGACTTAAAGACAGCTTAAGTTGGTCTTGTGAGAAGCCTTTCTCTACTGTCGAAAAACCGTGTTGGTACTCAAGTGTGAGGTTGATAATCGAATTTCTGTCCGATCCAAACATATTGACCGGCATTCCCAAACCCACTGAAGCACCTATGGTTTGCAAACTCCCTATGCCCGGTATGTCAAGGTAAGAAGTGCGGTAGTTAACGCCACCTCTGTAGTACATACGTTTATGATAACTTCTGGCATAGCTGTCCGGTGTCACCTCTACACCCAGCGCTCCTCTATACGAATTGATCATCTTTGCCCCGTCATTGGCAAATGGGTTGTTTATTCCCTTGTCACCCCATAATTCGGTCTCAATGTCGGCGGAAAGGGTTACCTTTTTAGGCATTTCCCATGCCATTCCGGCACCTATCTTGTGAGGAGTATTGGAGTTGACTCTAAGTGTGTCACTCTTGATGATCGGGAGATTATTGGCACCATAGTTACTATTGACAAAATTGGTCAACTCAGGTGTGAATCTCATTTTTGGAGCGTATGTAACGCCAAATGTAATCTTGTCTTTTTGCTGTGTCGGCAACTCCACCTTGTATTGTAGACCAAAGTCTACGCCCCAGTTGTCAAGTCGGATACCGTAGGTTTGGAAATCTTGGGAGAGCGTCAGAGCGTTGGGTTGCAGGTGCACCGTATGGGTCAATCGGCCGAAGTGGTACTTGACGTTGGCTCCTGCATACAAACCGCCGTAAATTCGTGCTCCCAGCCCTAAGTAAAATGACTGCAACGAGCCTTTACCCTCAAAGGTCTGACGGATCATATTGGCTGTCTCTCTTCCCTCAATCGTCTTGTCGCTGATGAGGCTATAACCTACGTTGGAAAAAGGTACCACACCGGCACTCAACGCCAATCGATTTTTATAGAGTGGAAATTGTAGGGAAAGATAGTCTAACCCGCCCATTATTGCATTTTTAGATCCGGCATCATCTTTGTAGTGACCAAATATTACAGAGGCACCAATGTCCATCAAAAAAGACAAAGAGTCGGTAGCACCGTATGCCGCGGGGTTTTGGAGATTGATGACGTGAGGGTTACTCATAGCGATACCGACGCCGCCCATAGCTCTCCAAGCCACGGGAGAGTTGTTGGTAAGCGCTCCGTAGCCGAGACGAGTGAGAGGTGTGGACTCCACCCCTTGTGCCGATACCGTCGGTATGGCAGGGAGGCTTCCAATCCCTATAACTATTGCCATTATTAGAGAAAAGATCCGGCCTCTCCCTCTTATATTATGTCGATTAGTATTCATCTATCGTATTTCCACGTTATTGATCCAAAATCATTTGCAAATATAAGGGAAAAAACTCATATACCCCTATCTCGGACACTTTGGGTCAGTCCTTTTATTGTGTGGATGAAAGATAAGGGGTATCTCAGTGTTGGTTCCTCGCAGCGGTAATAAATTTAGGCGTACTGTCTATCGCACTATATATTATTGTGTGCAATGGGTGGGATCACCAACGCTCCATTAATTAGTGTTAATTATTTTATCACATCTTGTTTTGGCGTTGGTTGGCAAGGTCGAAACAGGTGATTTTGTAACCCCTTATAATACAGTGGGTTTGGAGGGGTAGTAACCTCGCCAAAGTTAGACGGCCGACTCGCCGCGGTTAATATGC
>JAUNLZ010000004.1 GCA_030532005.1 Porphyromonas sp. | reverse complement strand
ACTAACCGCGGCGAGTCGGCCGTCTAACTTCGGCTAAGTTCGGGTCTCCCCTACAGTCCTATAACCCAATGGGTTAGGAGGGGGCTGAATTCCTTTCCTTCAAAATGCACCAAATGTACAAAAATGCCCGGTAAGAGAGATTACAGATCCCCACTTCTTCATCATCCGACACTCCAAGTATTCGCTTAATTACCCGGCCAGACGGGGAAGAGGATCCCCCTAAAATGGATACTTATACTATGCCTTTACTTCTTACTTTACAGATAAAGATAAGACCGATGGGGTTGATTCCGTCTGAAATCAGTCCCATCGGTCTTTCTTTTGGTGTATAAATTATTCTTTACACAGGTAGTAGCATTCTTGCTGCTTACACACGTCTTAGGATCGTATCAGTTACTTCATCAAGTAGCGATCCATCCAATCAAACCATGTGCGGTAAAAGAGTACCCCGTTTTGAGGTTGCAATATCCAGTGGCTCTCATCAGGGAAATACAAGATACGGGCAGGGATACCGCGTAGCTTGGCGGCATCAAATGCCATAAAGCCTTGAGACGAGAGTATGCGGTAATCTCTATCACCGTGGGTAATCAGTATAGGAGTATCCCACCGGTCTACAAACTTGTGAGGAGAATTGGCATAGGTGTGACGTGTAGCGGCATTGTCTTCCCAATAAGCACCGCCCATATCCCAATCGGCGAAGAACTTTTCCTCGGTCTCCAAATATTGTGCCTCAAAGTTAAAGATACCGGCATGGGCTGCAAATGCTTTGAACCTACCCTCGTGGTGACCTGCCATCCAGTAAGTGGTGTATCCGCCATAACTGGCACCGGTACAACCGAGACGGTTTTCGTCTACATAAGGCTCCTCGGCTACAGTATCAATCGCCATCAGAAGGTCTTTCATATTCTGACCGCCCCAGTCGCCCGAGATCTGCTCGTTCCACTCCTTACCAAAGCCGGGAACACCGCGTCGGTTAGGAGCCACGATGATATAGCCGTGAGATGCGAAAGTACGGAGGTTCCAACGATAGCTCCAGAATTGGCTCACGGTACTTTGCGGGCCACCTTGACAATATAGAATGGCGGGATATTTCTTACTCTCATCAAAGTTAGGCGGCAGCACTACCCAAGTGAGCATCTGCTTACCGTCCGTAGTAGTGATCCATCGCTTCTGTACTTCGATATTAGGTAGGGTGGCAAGGAGTTGGTCGTTCTCAAGAGTCATCTTTGCCACAACCGCCTCACCACGTTTACGCTTAGGCGCTTGGTAAGTATAGATATCGGTAGGATGAGAGAGCGATTGCAAGGCAAAGACAAAGTTCTTCCCACTGCCCGAAAAGCCTACCACGTCAGCCATCTCATAGTTGGTAATCTTATTGGCCTTGAGATTCTTGATATTGATTTCGAAGAGATTGCCCAAACCTTGGTCATAAGTTGCAAAACGGATGTTTTGACTGTCATCAAGCCAAGCATAATCCTCTACCCACAGTTCGTAATTGGCAGAGACAAAAGACTTCTGACCGGTGGCCATATCCATCACAAAGAGTCGCTTGAGGTCAGCTTCATAACCATCACGCTGCATACTGACCCAAGCCAAGGACTTACCGTCGGGCGAAAACTTGGGCGTATCGTCATAACCCATCATCCCCTCCGTTACATTGGTCGTGGTACCCTTATCCAAATCGAGCAGGTAGATGTCAGTATTCGTTGAGCGGGCATACTCCACACCTTTAAGCTTCTTACAACTGTAAGCAATCAGATTGGAATTGGGGTGCCAAGCCAATTGGTCGATACCGCCAAATGGCTCTATCGGCAATTCGTAAGTCTCGCCCTCAGGCAATACATTCGTCACCTCAGCGGCGATGGTAAGATCTGCAGCCACCTCCGCAATATAAGATTGGGGGTACTCCAAAGTCCAATGATCCCAATGTTTGTACATCAAATCATCATAGATACGTCCGGAAGCCTTGTCGAGATCGGGATTTTCCAACCGTGCGGTCAGAGGCGTATCCACCATACGACTGATGATGACTTTACTCCTGTCGGGAGAGAAAAGGAACCCGGTCACATCAAAATCAAAAGAGGAGAGGGTCTTGGGGTTTGAGCCGTCGATATTGATGACGGCCACTTGGGCGCGGTCACCGGACGTAGAGACATACGCAACACTGTTATCATCCATAAAGATAGGAGAATGTCCCTTTATCGGAAGCACCCTACCCTCACCCGGCTTTCCGAATGGTGCAATCACGATCTCCGTACGACTGCTATTCTCAGCCAAGTTGGGCATAGTCCTTGTATATAAGAAATGAGAACCGTCGGGAGACAAAACCGGCGAAGAAATACGCCATATCTTCATCAGCGTCTCGGGGGTAAAGCTGTTCTCATCACCCGCCTGTGCCTCTTCGGCACTCATAGATCCTGCAAAGGTCATAAGTAAAAGTAATAAAGCTACCTTGGTAGCGTTCCAAACTGTTCTTTTCATCGTATAAAAAAAGATAATAAATAGAAATATTCGCATTCAGAGGACTAAATTACAAAATAAAAGTATAACTTTGTAGGAGGAGGGCAGATAAATCATCCCGTCAGGACAATTGATTAACTACAATAATATAAGAGAAAGATGAAAAAAGTACTATTCGTAGCCATCGCACTCATTGCCGCAGGTTCTTTAACCTCTTGTAAACCAAAGCAGAGCGCTTACAAAGCAGTGATGGAGCGTGCTCAAGAAAGAGAGATAGCCAAGCAGGCGGAAGAAACGCCTAAGGACGAAATAATCCCGGTGGTGATTGACGATAGTGACATCCGCCCCGAAAAGGTAACTCCCGCTCAAGGCGAAAACGCTAATGGACTGCTTAGGTATAGTGTGGTCATCGGTAGCTTCCAAAACCCAACCAATGCCAGGTCACTCAAAAGCCGTATGGTGGATCAAGGTTACAACGCTATCCTGGCACAGAACGAGCAAGGGATGTACCGAGTGATTGTCACCAGCTTTGACAACAAGATGGATGCCGTACGTAGCCGTGACTCCATCAAGAGTATGTATGCCGATCAAGGGCTGTTCCAAGACGCTTGGATACTTGAGCGCACCTATTGATCACTCTGTATGATAATTGAGTAGAGACGTTACCCTAACGTCTCTACTGATTTTTTATATATGTCGAGTCAAAAGAAGGTAAAAAGACACTGGCGTTATAGCAACCAACAACCCGAGCAAAACAAACGCTCCTACTACTCTATCGGAGAAGTAGCCAAGATGTTTGACATCGATGAGGCTCAGCTCAGATATTGGGAGCATCACACGCCGCTCAAGCCCGAACGTTCGTCCAAGTCCGGAGCAAGATTGTATAGTGCGAAGGATTTAGAATTGGTGGGACGCATACGCTATCTTCTTCTCGAAAAGGGGTATTCACTGCAAGCCATTACCAAAGATCAACTGGAGGGCAAAGAGATAGAGACCGACTTGATGATCAAAGAAAAACTCCTTGACGTCAAAGAGCGTGTGAGAGCATTAAGAGCAATTGTAGACCGACAGTTAGCGGACAAATAGATGGCGGCTGATAAAAAGAACTTTGGAGACGGTATGTATCTGACGGTATTAGGATGTGGTTCCGCCATCCCCAAACCGGGACACCAACACAGTTCGCAGGTCTTACGCCTCAGAGACAAAGTGTTTATGATTGACTGCGGCGAAGGCACTCAAATGCAACTCCTCAGGTACGGGGTCTCTTGGGCCAACCTTCACCGTATCTTTATCACCCACCTGCACGGCGACCACTGCTTGGGGCTACCCGGCTTGCTCAGTACTATGACCATGAGCGGTTTGGATCACCCCGTTCATATCTATGGACCCGAAGGTATCGAGGAGTACGTACGCTTTATCATTGATTTATTTTGCCGAGAGGATGCCGATAGATTGATCCCACATACCGTAGACCACAAGTCTACAACAACAATTTATGACGACCACTCGGTAACGGTGACAGCCTTTCCTCTCCGGCATCGTGTGGCTTGTGTCGGATACAGATTTGACGAAAAACCTAAACTGAGACACATCAATAGAGAGATGACCGACTTTTACGGTGTGCCCATCTCCCAATTTGGTCTACTCAAGCAAGGGCAGGACTACACCTCGCCCGATGGCAACATTATTGCCAATGCACGGCTCACCCATACGCCGCGCGCTCCGTTTTCATTTGCCTACTGCAGCGATACGGCATTTTCTAAAGAGGTTGTCAACGCGGTCAGAGGAGTCGACCTCCTCTACCACGAAGCCACATTTGAAGCCGATATGGGCAAACGTGCCAAAGAGACCCGCCACAGCACATCATTGGATGCCGCCACAGTTGCCAAAGATGCCCAAGTCGGACATCTGCTGATCGGACACTTCAGTGCGAGATACTCCACACGCGGCATGGTCGAGAAACTACTCCAAGAGAGCCAAACCCTATTTGACAATACCATAGCCGCCGAAGACGGTATGACCTTAGACTTCCAAGAACTACGTCAAAAGCGAAATAGAGAAACCCTATGAAAATATCCGTTTGTGGATCAATCCACCAAAACGCATCCCAAGAGAGCTTCTTAGATTTGATGCGGTCGATCCTCGCTCTGAAGATAGAGCATACAATCGAGATTGAGCAACGGTTTTATAGTTACTTGATCGGCAGAGGTTTTTCTCTGTCCGGAGTGGGGATACTCAATCCCTCCGGGGTTATTGAGACCGATATTCTGATCAGCATAGGTGGTGACGGCACCTTTCTACGCACCGCCAAACTCATCGCAGGCACAGATGCAGGCATCATCGGTATCAACTCGGGACACCTCGGTTTTTTGGCGAGCTTACAACCGGAAGACTTTCCACACCTCTGGAACGACATCATCAACGGCCAAGCCTTCGAAGAGAAGAGAGAGCTATTGGAGTGCTATGTCAAAAAAGCGGACGGCACCTACACACTACGCGGACTAACACTCAACGAAGTGGCTGTGATGAAACGTGATACCGCCAGCATGATTTCCGTTGCCACCTATATTAATGGCGAACTCATATCAAATACCGATGGTGACGGACAGTTGATCTCTACCCCCACCGGCTCCACAGCCTACGCCCTCAGTGTCAACGGCCCGGTGGTCCACCCCCTAAGCCCGGTGGTGCAAATCTGCTCCATCGCACCACACACCCTCAATATGAGACCTATAGTACTCCCCGATAGCGTCGAAATCGAATTGGTTGTAGAGAGTCGGAGCGGTAGTTATCTACTCGCCGTAGATGGCAAAAGCCATCCCGAAACAGCCGGCACGGTAATTAAGATCAAGAAGTCTGACAAGTGGCTAAAGGTACTGCACTCAAGCAGATACTCTTATTACCAAACACTTAGAGAAAAATTGATGTGGGGTAAGGATCCGAGGATTTAGAGTAGATTTAGGATTTAGACTCCTAACGAACTAAAGAATGAAGATACAGAAGTAGAAGAGCCGCTTCTAAATCACTAAATCAAAGGCACAGCCGTGACATTAAAATAATCCACCAAAAACCAACCTGAAAGGCTGTCTGCCCTTTGGAAAGTAAATTCTTCCACCATCTCAGAGCCCAAGAAACCGCGACAAAACACTGCATCATTAGGTGCAATCGCACTCCAAGCGGAGAAAAAGTTGGTACTGTCCGGATCTGAAACAGTAATATTAAGGTCGGCATAATCAAACCGCCCCCCATCATCACAAACCAACTTGGTACGCTGCTGTCTAAACGACGCATCACTCTTAAATCTATCGACAAAGTCAGATAAGCCCTCCATTCCGAGATTGCAGACAGCCGACTCATCCATATAGATTGAGTTATTCACTCGATAGTCTTGGTACAAATCATTTAACGTATCGTCCGGAGTCTTCCTACGCATCAATTCATTAGCCTCCTCAACAGACAAATTATCGGTTGGCTCGTGAGACCCCTCCGAAGGCAAATCAACAACCGACTTAGCTGCATCAGAGCCTACATCACTTTTGTTATTTACATATACCAAAAGAGCTGTCAGGGCAATCAAAACCAAGCCGACATATAACCACAATGATTTAATCTTCTTCATACGGACAACGTTTCATAAATCAACACCAAAGATACATAAAAAACGCAAACAAAAGATTAAAATCACCGAGATAAGAAAACAGCAACAAAGAAAGTGTGAAATCTCAAACAACCCTTTAGAATATGTATCAGAAAGGAGTGGTTATTACCTTGATCCAACGAGGGTGCACCAAAACCGTAGTTTTGATACACCCTCTTTTAAGCTTCGAATATCAATTCTCAATTATTTGACCAAGAACTGCAGGTGAGCCGTAGCTGTTGTGATACCGTCGGTGGCTGTCACCGCAATGACGGCTCTGCCCTTGGCCTTTGGAGTGAGGATGAGCTGACCGCCATCCAATGTGCAGTCTAACGTCTCCGGACTCTCTGATTTGGCCGTGAAACTCAAGATCGCTCCGGGCTGGCTCTTAAAGATAGTGGTAAGGTCTATCTTTTCATCTTTAGCATCAAGGGTAATCGATTGCTCGGTAAGATTCTTGCCCAAAGTGACCGGTTGATAACTACTGACCTGATACGTAATAGTGTAGGCATTACTCTTACCATATTCGTCAGTCAGGACGAGGGTGAGTTGGTGGTTACCAGCCTCCTGTATCGGTACGATCTCGATAGTGACGGTCTCTCCATCACATTGAGGAGTGATGCCGTAGAGGTTGCCTTCGAGAGTATAATTCCATCGGTGGCCGTCCGGATCAGCTACTTTGAACGTCAACGTTGTCTTTTGGTTATTAACCAACTGAATCACCTCATCAGACCATCCTTGGGTCACCTCGGGAGCCTTGTTGACCTGTGTTTGGAATGATCCGGTCGCACGATTAGCCGACTTGAGTCCGAAGAAATCGACCGCCTCAATTGCATAATGATAGGTGGTGCCGTCTTGTAGACCGGTCAACTGATACGCTATCGACGCACTGCTGTTGCGGTAGTTGGGGTATACCTTGTACACTTTGGCATCCTGTGCCTCGGCTGTAATCTCTTTCTCGCTCAAATAGAGGTTATAGAAATAAGCCTCTCCGGCAGTGGCGTCACTGTCTCCCGCAGGAGCCCAAGTAAAGTCAGCTGTGATATACCCGGGGGTCACATCAACCTCCTTGACATCTTCGGGGACAATATTCTTATTCTCCACAAGAGCGACTGCTGCATCTATGCTGCCGGTACCCATCTTACCTAAGTACGGACTGTTAAAATCGTAAAGGTCGTAAGGACGAACCGCTTTAAGTAGGCGCTCTTTGAGCATCTCGTTGGTAAAGCCCTGACCGCCGAACTTGGATACAACCAATGCAGCAATACCCGAAACGTGAGGACAAGCCATAGAGGTACCCTGCATAAAGCCGTACTTATTGCCGGGGACGGTACTGAGGACGCCTGCATTCTCGCCGTAACGTTGGTCACCGCCGGGTGCTGTGATGTCTACCCAGTCGCCCCAGTTGGAGTAGGACGCCTTCTTAAAATTCCATCCAGTAGAGGCTACACTGATACAGTTTTCGTAAGCTCCGGGGAAGCAGTTGTACTCCATACCGTCGTTACCTGCGGCGAAAATCACCACACCGCCTTTCATCGGAGCGTCGGGGAGCTGGTTGCCTTCTTCGTCACAACCGGCATACTTTACGAAGTAATCAATGGCTTCTCGGTCAGGCTGCGACAGCTGCTTTGGACCCGGAAATACGTAGCCCCAAGAGTTTTGACTGATGACAGCGCCATGGTCGGCACCATAGACGATACCGGCAGTACCCGGAGTGGCGCGATCGTATCTCGAACCGAGGATTTGTGCATTGATAATCGTGACACCGGTACCGGGGTTTCCATTACCGCCGGCTATACCGGCCACCCCAATGCCGTTGTTATTAACAGCGGCGATAGTACCCGCCACGTGCGTGCCGTGAGACGATGTCTGGCTCTCGATTTGCTTATAGCCTTTCTCATTGCCATTTATGTCGTGGATGAAAGAGTAACTACGCTCAAGGTCAAAGTTGGCAGCCAAATCTACGTGTGTGTAGTCAACACCTGCATCAACAACGCAGACCACCACCTCTTTTTTTCCGGTCTCTATCTGCCACGCTTCAGGCAGGTTGATATCCGAACCGGCAAAAGAACTCGGCATACTTGGCAGTGCCATATTGTAATAGTGCCATTGGTATCTGAGGAAAGGATCGTTAAAGTCTCCCTCAGCCGCGGCACGGTTGGAGGTTTCCATATCTTGGCTCGCTATAATCACCTCATCATCCGGCACAGCGGTCAGGTACTGCAATTCTACGTACTCAAAGTTCTCAGTCTGTTGCAGTAGCTCTTGTGCTTGCATGGGAGAATACTCGCCCTTAAAGGTGACGACCATCCAACGGTCAAGTCCCGCTTTTTGCCGCCTCTCACGGTAAGCGTCATAGTCGGCAAAATATGGAGTCATCTCTATCGCTCCTATGGCACGCAAGCTTGATTGAGCTTCGGATGACAAGCTCCTCAACGAGGTCTTGCCGGAGTGCCCGACAGCTCTTAGGAGCCCCATATCCTCAGCCTTGAGTTTCACAACAATGGCATCGGTCTGATAGGGAGAGACGGGACCGAGATTGTTGGCTCCGTTGTGGTCACTCTTTTCTCCAATCTCTGTAGCAGGGATCTCGACCTGTCTCAGTCTGTCGCTTTGACAACTACCAAATAGGAGTGACGCACTTAGGAGGGCGATACTGTATCTAATATATCTATGTTGTTTCATCTCTTATTCTTTTACTATATGTAAGTACGTTATTGACGAACTACACTCATAACCGAGGTGCAAGCGGTTGTCGACTCTACTATATCCGACGCACTTGTCTCACTATTCTCCTTCGGCGGCAATTTCACATAGCGGATGGTGGCGGTACCTTCTGACCCAAATGTTTTTTCGTCTGCATACTTTAATACCACCATCTCCATATTCTCCGCCTCGTTGATGAAGTGGATACCGTCGTGCTGGATGTTCTTGAAGACAAATCCTTCCTTGGCGGCAAGCGCTTCAAACTCAGGTGTGGTCTTATACTGATTTTCCGGAATGTCAAAGACAATTTTGGTATAGTCATTATAAGCCAATTCCACCTTGAGTACACTTCCCAATTTCTCTTCGGTAGGTCTCGGATAGATATAGTTGTGGTAAAAACTATAGAACCGATACTCTTGCAGGTTGATGTCATCCACCTGATTGGTTTTGAATAGTCCAAAAGCGATGATGCCTCCGAAGTCGACTTTCGTCACCTCCTCTGAGCCTTGGGCCGTTTCCCACTCATAGACCTCAGAATACTTCTTGCTCGGATCTTCAAAGAAGTTCCAAATTTCGCTCGGATACTCAGGCAGTTCGTCAAGCGTCGGCATCGGTTCATCAGGCAGATACTGCGCGGTAAAGATGACATAATGGGTGTCACTATTCTTATCGTAATTGTAGGTTGCCACAAGGAAACCGTCCGGACTGATCAGTTTGGGCTCTGCCTCGGTACTGCCGTACCTCTCCGTATACCCGATCTCTTTGAGATAGTTAATGTAACCGCCCTCCTTAGTGATAAACTCTTTAGGGTCGGTCAGGGTCACATAGACATTTTCGTATATCAATGAGAAACCGAGGGGTTGGTAGTAAATCAGACGAGGCAACACTTCGCTTGCGGTCTGGAACTCGATGGCGGTAGGGATAGAAAACCAGTTATCTTCGTCATTGGATCCCATCTGAAACATGGTCATCTTGAAGCCGCGAGACTGGTCATAATTGATGACATCCTTATAGACCAAGAAGGTGTGCTCTTCATTGTAAGGAACGAAGTAACGGAGCTGACCCGCCTGCTCCACCGTAATTATTTGCTCGCTGCCGTCCGCAAACGTCAGTTTGAGCTCCGCTTGGCGCACCTTCTCGACAGGGTTGCGCGTGACGGTGATTTTGATGGCCTTTGACTCTTGCAGAGCATCGGCTTGCAACCACTCCTCGGCGGGGGTTTGGAGCGTCCAACCACTCAAGTTAGTGCTCACCTCTACATAAGTCTCGCTATCACAGGCAGGCAGACTCACCTTGTCGTTACTGATATTGATGATGGCATCGGCAGACGCTTGGGTGACACCAATCCGTTTCGTGTTATTGCCTGCCATGATGTTGACGGTGACCTTACGCTCCACTCCTGTGGTATTTTCGGTCGCAGCCACTATCAATTTATCGCCTTGCTGAGAGGTATTGACCCACTCTACTTGAGGCGTTACGGTCACAGTCCAGCTCTTGCCCTCATCAACCTTGACCTCCACCTCTTGACTCCCGACGCCTCTGTCAAAAGTCAATTGATCGGCGGAAAGCTCTATCTCTACGTAATAGGGGTCTATGTCGTTGTCTTTTTGACACGAAGTGGTACCCAATACCGCCAATAGCCCTATCAGGAGAGTGAGATACAGTTTGATATTATGTTTCATACTTGTATAAAGCTCTAATCGTGAAGGTATTATCTACCACCTGCTCTCTCTGATAATTCGTGTCTCTCAATATGAGAATTTGTCCGCAACTGCAAGAAGGCATCGAAGTCCCCCTCCTTAGCCGATTGCATCAAGCGCGACTCTCTTTCGGCTCTCTCTTGGGATGCGAGTGGAGATAAGAATATGCCGTAGTATCCGACCATCAAAGCGGGATCGCCACGATTGATATCTGTGTAATGTACTTTCTTGACATAGAGATAACGCTCGAAACGCTCGTTGATCGGCTTATAGTAATAGAAGGTTTGGCCGTCCTTGCTGGTTCCCTCATAGATATAGCCGTTATCGATCACCAATTGTTCAAACTCTTCGGTAACATATACCCGACGACCTGCGGTACGGATACCAAAAGTAGGCTCACTAAAATAGATACACATCTCGACAACGGTCTGGATGTAAGAATCATCTGCATTATTAGGCACCTTGAGATTAAACCAATAGGTAGCGTTGATCGGCGCCATTGGGTCGGTACTCTTGGCATATTCAAAACCGGCACTCTTTGTGTATCCGGTTCCATTGTCTATGTTGGTAAATGTGACTACACTACCGGCCGCTTTCTCTGCATCAAACACCTCTTGGACCTTGTATTCCGGATTGAGAAGCATATCCATCCACCCCTCTCGCGCTACCGGCATTTCGGTAAATGTTGGATAAACTTCCGTTTGTGGATAGAAAGGGATAAAGGTAACGATCGCACCTCCCTGTTTTACTTGGATATTAGCGGCCATTGACACTTCCTTGTTCTTGTAGATTTTATTGATCCGGGTGCTTTCATTCTCAATGAACTCATAGCTATTCTCAGCTAAGAAGGCCTCATACTCTTTGAGCTCTTCTTGTACTGCATCATCTTCGATGTAGAGGAGCAAACTGGCCGATGTGTACTTCAATTCGTCCAACTGACGTTGGTAAACAATCATCGGCATATAGTCACTCGTAGTGATAAATTGGGCTATACCGTCAATTTCCTTACGTTCTGAACTGTTCCAAGAAGCGGGTTGATAAGCTTGGAGGATACTTCCTCTACTCTGCTCAAAATTAATGATATCCAAGTCATTATACGTTTTGGCCTTATCTTGGAAAGGCAACAGATACTTGGCCACACCCTGTTGCGTGATGAGCAAGCCTACCTGTTCGTCGTTCTGAGCCTTGGCAATCAGTGTTGCGGTACGATCCTCGTAAGTTTTGTTTTCACTGACTCTTATGATGACGGTTTTAGCCCCGTCAGCACCGATGATGGTAATCCATTCCTTATCCTCCTCCGATAAAGGCGCAAATGTCCAGCTGTCGCTATTGGTCGTTACTTGTACCACCTTCTCACCGGCCTTGTATGGGAACAACAGTTCGTTTTCCGAAAAGCTGAGTACCAAGTCACTGGCAGACTGCACCACATACACTTTTTGAACACCCACACGGCTGCTGATGATGAGTTCGGCCTTACGCTCCTGTCCCGACGGATTAGAGGTAGCGGTGAGTGTCAATTTATCTCCCTCCTTGGTCGGTACTAACCAACCGCTCTCGCCTACGTTTGAGATGTAGCTCCATTCTTTGACCCCACTAACTGTCAGAGTCTCATTGCCTCCATCTTTGTTAAATACCACACTGGTAAGGCTCACTTGGAGCTCACTCAGTTCTTCCGAATCTTGTGATTTACACGCTGCCAAGCTAAGCAGGAAGAGTGCCACAGGCACCATCAAAAACCACTTTTTAATGTTACTTGTCATACTGTTGTTTCCAATTAAAGTCAAATAAATATTGCTCTGTTGTTATTAACACGTTTTCTAACGTACAACAAAGAAACATAAAATTTCTGAAATATCAATCATTTGATGATGATTCATCTACGACCGGCACATACGGAATCAATAACCGTAGGGGAGGCACTCAAAAAGTTATCAATCTGTCAGCCTTTCATCAATCGGACACAGGACGAACGGAAATAACCGGATAGGCAGCAACACCGGTTGGATGTAACAGCAACCAGTGAATGAATACAATTGAGGTTAAGTACCGACAACGGCACTTAACCTCGAACAAACAAAGTAATTTATCACTAAAAAGGTTGTTACATACGGTTGATGACCGACCCGAGGGCGCCTTTGCCCTTGTATTTATCACGGGTGGCATTAAACCGGTAGGTGACGGTAAATTTGTACGTAGGCATAAATACCATAGTATTGTATAGTTCGGTATATTTATTGGTTACCCGTGCCTGGATCCTTGGAGTAAAGATATTTTCGGCAGAGAAGGCGGTAGTCAAAGACTTGTCCTTGAGCCATCGCTTAGAGACATCTACAAAACCATTGACAAGGGTGTTGGTAAACACCATATTATCTTGGCTGCCGCCCTTGAATGCAGTCGCCATACGGATACCAATGTTTAGATCATGAGGTAAATCAAATCGGTTGTCCAATATCATAGTGACAGTAGGTTTGCGATTGGTGATAACCTTGTCAAAAAAGTAAAGGTCAAAGCCCAAAAACTTCTGCACGGAGAGTGTCAAGGTGGGGTGCCACCACTTGACGGTGGGAGCTGCAACCACATTGGCGCCCAATGTATGGAAAGGATCGAGGTTGATGTGCTTGAGCAACGTCATATATGGGATATTTTGTCCCGGATTTTGAGGGTCGGGCATCAGTTGCGCTTCCTGACTCATACGGCCTACATTGTATTCGTGTGAGAGCATCAAGGTAAACCAATTTTTATTGACCATCAACTGCGTTTGATAGTTGATTTCGGGCTTGAGGTTGGGATCACCGATCTGATACTCGTACCGGCTGATGTATTGGTACTGAGGTTGCAGACGCCAAAAGCTGGGTCGGTATATTTTGCTCCTAAAGGACAGTTGTGTATTGAGTCCCCACAGCTGCCCGCTTAAGGATAGAGTGGGAAATAAATTGGTCGATCTGTACACCTGGTCTCCCCCCGAAGCCTCGTTGTGATAGTTATTGCTCAGATGTTCCAATCTCAGGCCGAGAGATAAATACAACTTCTCGGCGATACTATGTCCATACTCCGTATAGAGGGCCAGTATTTGCTCTTTTTGACGACTGTTGAGGTCGGGCAAGTTGAGATCGGCGTCATTGTAATTGTAAAAACGGTTGTTGGCCCACGAGTAGTCGCCGCCGACATTGAGCCGGCCGCCCCAGAGAGGTCCGTTGATATCCACTCGTGTGCCCACCGATTCATACTTATGGCCGTTACTATTGGTCAAGGTACGCAACTCGTACGCCTTGGTATGTCCCTCTTTGATCTTCTGCTCAGTATTAGTGAGATTGGTACGGTAGTAATCCACATCTATTTGAGCTTTCCAATTACCTATCTTGCGGAGATAGTAAAGACTCGGGCGGTGGGCCTTGTGCCAATTGGTTTCGCTTTCGGCCAAACTGTGATACTCTACAGGTGCGCCCATATCCAATCGGCTCGTCATATCAGTCATACCGACACCTCCGGTTTTATTGAACCAAAATTTGTATCTCACACCCGCACTCTGCACATCGTCTTCGTAGTTGACTCCGGTGACGAATACTTGCTCCCTATTACTGTGTTTATACTCCAGCTCCGACTGATTGAGCCACTCGTTGTCAGGCGTTTTGCCGTGGAATATGACATCCTCATTTTTCTGATAGCCGTTATATTTATTGTGCCAACTCGATGCGAAAAAGTCCCAGTTGTCGTAACGATAGTTAAAGCTGACATAAGGCAAATAACCCCATTTCGCGTGCTGACGTTTGTTCAGGGCTGTTTGTAATTGACCGCTGAGTCCCATACCGGGTTCCCTCCGGGTAAAAATCTTGATAACGGCACCTACGGAGGCATCGTATTTGGCACCCGGATTGGTGATCACCTGTATCTCTTTGATCAGATGAGGTTTGAGATCGCGCAATTGACCCTCGTCCGTCATCCTTCTGTCATTGATATAAATGACAGGCGCTCCCTTGCCGGTCACTTTGATGCTTTCATCCTCCACCTCGACCAAAGGGACTCCCCTCAAAACCGTGTAGATATCAGTGAGACGGGCAAGTGGTGACCCCTCTATCGCAGTCGATAATCCGCCCGCCACCAATCTATGGTTCACCTTATCGGCAGTGACGGCCACCTCTTCCAACATAGTGGCACTCTCATCAAGTCGTATGACTGCCGACTCGGTCTCGGCTCCATAGATGATGCTCTCGGTGGTATAGCCGACCATACTCGCCTCGATAGCAACAGGCAACTGATGGTCGTAGATGGAAAGCAAAAAAGAGCCGTCTTCCTTTGTCACCGTTCCGACGATGACGATAGAATCAGGAAGTGACACCGCCTTGACGGTGACAAAAGGAAGCGGTTCGCCATTGTGATTCTGTGCAAGGCCTTTAATCGCTTGGGCGTTAAGCCCGAGAGTCGCTGTGACCAGTGCGACGAGTGTGATAACGATGCGTCTCATAATTTTTTATTGTCTTTTAATCTGTTGATGGTTCAATTGAGCTATGGCCCGATTTAACTGTTAATTATCCTTGTTGCCACAAAGGTATACAAAATTCGGTAGTTTGCAAAACAAAATACCAGTATCAATAATGTTTCTTGCAAAGATATATTCTCAAATAGAGACAGATATGCATATTAGATAAGTAGTAACATCAATGAAATAGTCGGAGGACAAGGGAGAGCATCGGTAATTCTTGGGGACAAAAGACGATGTGACAAAAAACAAGAGTGTAAGGGGAAACCTTGGGGTCACTCCTTTTTTCGTGTGGATGAAGGATAAGGGATGTCTCAGTGTCGGTTCCTCGCAGCGGTAATAAATGTAGGTCGCACCATATATATATTGTGTGTGACGGGTGGTGCGACCTAAAGGTCGGAATTTGGAGGGGATGACCTCGGGTTAATTAGATTCGACCCCCGGGGTCGCCGTTGTTTCGATTATTCGTGCCATATAAATACGTGAAACGAATGGGGGGGGTGGCGATTTTTCAATCACTATATTTACGCAAACGAATGGGGATCGCGACGGTTCCCACGAATCGCCCGCATCGGGGGATACGGCGGACGACCCCGGAGGAGTCGCCATTGACCCCGGGATGCGACGTTACCCCAGCCTCCCGACCTTTAGGTCGCACCACCTATCGCACCATATATATTGGGTGATTTGAGGGGGGATCGGTGGGATATCATTAATTATCGTTAATAATTGTATCATATTTTGTTTTGGCGTTGATTGTCGGGGTCGATATCGGTGATTTTGTAATCCCTTACAATACAGTGGGTTGGGAGGGGTAGTAACTTAGCCAAAGTTAGACGGCCGACTCGCCGCGGCTAATATGCGGTCTCGTCTCTGTCCCGTCGGCCGTCTAACCGCGGCGAGTCGGCCGTCTAACTTTGGCTAACTTCGGGTCTCCCCTACACCCCTACAAACCAATGGGTTAGGAGAGTGCCGATTCCCTCGCCCTCAAAATGCACCAAATGTATAAAAAAAGCCCGGTAGTGGCATTAGATGTCCCCTCTTCTTCATCTTCCAACTCACCCATACTCACTCAATATCCCATCCACACGAAAAAGGACTGACCCGTAGTCGCCAAGACTTTTTGGTCACACATATAATTTGTATTTTTGCAAAGTTAATACTGTGACCAATGGACTCACAGACATGTTTAATCATATCATAAGGCTATCTTAATGATAACAACAGACCAATTACAGAGTGTATTGGAGCGCCGTGATGCGCTGAGGGGGTATCTTTGACATTGAGGGGAAGGAAATACAACTAAAAGAGGAGGAACTCAGGACTCAAGACCCGCACTTTTGGGATGACCCTCAGAGGGCGCAAGCCCAAATGAAAGTGGTTCAGGGACTCAAGCATTGGATTGAAGATTATAAGGAGATTGACACACTGGCGGAGGAGTTGTCTCTCGCTATGGACTACATCAAAGAGGATTTGGTCACGGAAGAGGAGATCGACCACCTGTACAGTAAAGTCATCAGCAGACTTGAGGATGTAGAGCTCCGAAATATGCTCCGAGAGGAGGAGGATAAGATGGGGGCGGTACTCAAGATCAATTCGGGTGCCGGCGGTACCGAGAGCCAGGATTGGGCCTCTATGTTAGTGCGTATGTATATGCGTTGGTGCGATGACCAGGGCTACAAAGTGACGGTCACCAACTGGCAAGATGGCGATGATGCCGGTATCAAGACGGCTACACTGCAAGTAGAGGGTGACCTTGCTTACGGTTTTCTCAAAAGCGAAAACGGCGTACACCGATTGGTGAGGGTTTCGCCATACAACGCCCAGGGCAAGCGTATGACCTCCTTTGCATCGGTATTTGTAGTACCGTTAGTAGATGACTCTATAGAAGTGGACATCAACCCCGCCAATATGACTTGGGAGACATTTAGGTCGGGAGGAGCAGGTGGACAAAACGTCAATAAAGTGGAAACCGGAGTGCGACTGAGGTATATGTATACAGATCCCGAAACCGGTGAGACGGAAGAGATTTTGATTGAGAATACCGAAACCCGCAGCCAGTTGGATAATAGAGAAAACGCCAAACGTTTGCTCCGAAGCCAATTGTACGACAAGGAGCTCCAACGACGCAATAAAGCCAAAGCCTCTATCGAGGGCAGTAAGAAAAAAATAGAGTGGGGGTCGCAGATCCGCAGTTACGTCTTTGACGATCGTAGGGTTAAGGACCACCGCACCAATTACCAAACCTCCGATGTAGACGGCGTGATGGATGGTGAGATCAGTCCGTTTATCAAAGCCTACTTGATGGAGTTTGGTGGAGAGTAAGCAAAACAACAAGTGTAAGTATAAACAAATATAACATAATAGAGATGGCTACCACAGCAGATTTTAGAAACGGCATGTGCCTTGATATCGATGGCACCCCTTTTGAGATTGTAGAGTTTTTGCACGTAAAGCCGGGCAAGGGGCCCGCTTTCGTCCGAACAAAACTTAGAAATATCGCTACCGGACGTGTCCTTGACAAGACTTGGAACTCGGGTGTTAAGGTCGATGAGATAAGGATAGAAAGACGACCTTATCAATACTTGTACAAAGATGATATGGGCTTGGTCTTTATGCACCCCGAGACTTTTGATCAAATCAATATCCCTGAGGAGCGCATCGCAGGTGTACAATTCCTCAAAGAGGGTGATATGGTAGAGGCTATGGTGCATGCCGCCAAGGAGGAGATACTTACTTGCGAACTTCCCAGCCACGTAACTCTTGAGGTGACCTACACAGAGCCCGGCATCAAGGGTGATACCGCCACCAATGCTCTCAAGCCCGCCACACTCGAGACCGGAGCGGAAGTACGCGTACCGCTCTTTATCGATAACGGCGAGAAAATCGTTATCGACACAAGAGAAGGTACCTACGTCAGCCGTGCCAAGGAGTAACATTTCCTTTGATGCATAATTTGATATATAAAAAGTGCGGTGTCCCGAGCAACAACCAACGGGGCACCGCACTTTTTTATCTTAAAGGGAGAGGATTAATCCTTAAAGCGTGTCCATGTTACCTCCTGACCGTTTTCGTGACGCGCCAAGGTACGCGCAAGGAGGAAGAAGTAATCACTGAGGCGATTGATAAAGTTCCTGACTCCCACCTCAACCTCGGCTTCGGGATCACTGTCGAGCAACTGATAGATGGCACGTTCGGTACGCCGGGTCACCGTACGACAGATGTGAGCCACGCTCGCCGCCTGACCGCCTGCGGGCAGGATAAACTCTTTGAGTTTGGGCAGTTGAGAGTCCATCAAATCGATCTGATGCTCCAACCACTTGATATCATCATCACTGATACCGCTGGGGACATCAAACTCTTTCTCTTGCCCCCTAAAGTCTGTCGCCAAGTAAGCGCCACAGGTAAAGAGGCGGTCTTGGATCATCTCCAAGGTATCGTCTTGCTCAATTTCGCTCGGCACCAAAGCACGCAAAAGTCCGACGAAAGAATTTAATTCATCTGAAGAGCCGTAGGTATTTAGTCTCAGAGACCCTTTGGACACTCTTTGACCGCTCATCAGAGAGGTCTCTCCTTTATCCCCGGTACGGGTATAGATCGAACTCTTTTTCAGTTCCTTCTTTTCCATAATCTTTATCTTTGATCAAAATGTAGTTCTGTAAAGGTACTTAACATTTTCTACTCCCACCACTATCAACGCTTCGTAAGCATCAAGGATGATACCGCTCTCTAACTGTTGCAACCACGCTGTGACGCGTACATCTACATCACCGACGTACAAGACCATCGTATCTGTCTGCACCACTACCTGAGCAAGAGCGGCACTGTTACATACTATAAACAGCGTGGCGGCGGTCATTGTTTTCGGGAATCGGTGCAGACATTCCACACGAGGCGATGCCAAATGGATCGCTTTTTCATAATCGGCAGGAGCGGAGATGAGTACCGCTTGATCAGGTGTAGACCTACCGACTACCCTAAAAATGAACCTAAGCACAGGGTCTTTGAAGAAAGGTCGGCGAGCCTCTACCTCATAATAGGTGGAGTATGGACGCACTACATTACGGATAAAGTTGTATGCTTTGGGCGAATGCACGCCTCTGCCCCTTCCGTATCTCAATCGCCGAACGAACCGATAGCGATATAATCCTTGACGCTTGTACAATCGCATAGTACCGGCAAAAATAACACATTTATCGTTAATCGTATGTTGTTGCTCACGGAAAAATAATATCTTTGGGGTAATAGTGAATATTAAGGACACATAAAAGATGATCGAATATGAATAAGATAAAGATTGCCATAGTAGCATTATTGCTCGCATTAGGATTCGGGAGTTGCTCGACCGTAGCCATCAGTGGCAGGAATAGGGTCAATTTGGTCCCCGACGACCAAGTATTACAAGTGAGCTTTGCTCAGTACGCCGACTTCATATCCAAGGCGCCCAAGAGCAGCAACCAAAAAGAGTTTGAGAGGGTAGTGAGGATCGGCAAGCGCATAGCCAAAGCGACCGAAGAGTATTTGACCGCAATCGGTATGGCGGACGATGCCGCTAAGTACCGTTGGGAATTTAACCTCATTGCAGACAGCCGGGCCAATGCTTTCTGTATGCCGGGCGGTAAGATTGTGGTCTATGAGGGCATTTTACCTATCACCCAAACAGATGATCAGTTGGCAACCGTTATTTCACACGAGGTGGCCCACGCCATGGCCAAGCACGCCAATGAGCGTATGAGCCAGCAGATACTCAAGCAATACGGCGGTCAGGCACTCGGGTTGATACTCAGCGGCAAGGGCAGAGGCACCCAACAGATAGCCGGTATCCTATATGGCGTCGGCACCGAAGCGTTTATCACCCTACCCTACAGTCGGACACACGAATATGAGGCAGATAAAATCGGGCTATACCTGATGGCGCTTGCAGGTTATGACTACACCCAAGCCGAACAGTTTTGGATCAATATGTCAGGCAGTAACGGCAATGCCAATAGGTCGGACTTCTGGAGCACCCACCCCAACGACGCCAATCGAATCAAAGCGATACGCGAAGAACTCCCCAAGGTGAGGGCCTTTTTGTCGGGCGACAAGAGCCTACCCACAAAGCCTGCCAATGCTCAAAAGATGGAACAGAGCAATCAATACAACTTCAACGCGGGACGGAAGACTCCAATACAAACCCACTATTGATACAGAATCTCTGTGATTTAACCTTTAGGTCTATCATCAATCATAAGTTTAGGTGTTATGATATTGTATTTACGTAAGTAATGATTGGTATGAAAAAGTGGAGTTTAATTCTGATTGCTTTGATGGTGCCGGTGGTATTGACGCTCTCCTCCTGCTCGGTTTGGCACCCGATGCCACAAACAATGCCACAAAACAGAGGGCATCGGCATGTTGTGACAAAAAAGGGGACACACATCAATGATGTTGTGAGGGTCAAAGGGCGTCCATACCACAGGGAGACCTATCGGAGAGGAAATAGTCGTATTGATGAATTGTATTATCTACAACCGGTTTGGGGCAATCAAAGAAGGAACAACCAAAGGGTAGTAATACGCTATAGGTTTCGTAACTCATACCTCCAAAACACAAAGGAGATGAAACTAAAACAAGTGCAGAAGAAGATCGGTCATCGTCACCCCAACCATAAAAGAGGGAGGGGCTACAGATAGCAATAACCTCTGAGAGATAGACGATTTACCAAGATTGTATATGTAAGTGTACGTCCGATCATTGTAGCCGCTGAGTAACTATCAGTAATAAGACGAAAAAGGAGTAAGCAACCGGTTTAGGGTTACTTACTCCTTTTTCGTCTTATTGGATTGTATCTAAAAGTGTTTCAGTCGAAATCACTTTTTCGATCATACCATTTGAGGTATAATACACATGACCGGATCCACGGGACACAAGTCGGCGAATGGCCGCTGACCTTTTCTCCTCTCCTCTCAAACCGTAAGGGGTAATTAGGGTATTGGCACCGTCGATACCGGCGTAGAGGATGGCATCTGTCTTGTTTGCATCTATACAAACTGAGTAGACAGGGGTCTTGGTCTCAGTGCGCTCAGCCTTATTACTGACCATAGCATTAGCCACACGAGAAGAGGCATCATCAACCGACCACAATACAAGTATGGCATTTGGCTCATTGGCAAGAGCCTCGCCAAGGTCGTTACCATCCACCACAATGCTTGGTACTTGCTCACCAGGATTGAACCCCAAATCGGGCTTGGCCGGTATAGATCTTCCAGACCATAGTCCTAAGACCACAAAGGAAGCGAGCAGACCAAACAACATAGTCTTTAGTCTCATAAATGTCTATCTAAGTTCCACTTAACCCACCGCAATTTACTCTTCACGAGCGACTTACAACGATGGGCCTCCGAGTCTCGGAGCATGGTGGCACTCCACCGAGTACCATCAAAACGTGGCAAAGATAGCCATAAATATGTAAATCGATGTTATTTCTCTCGAAAATTATGCTAAACCTTTTCGCCTTTCTCACTAACCAATAAGGCAACAGCCGCCAATATAGCTACCATGCCGACCGCATTGGAGAGGGTCAATCGTTCGCCTAATACCAAGACCCCCACAACAACAGCGGTAAGCGGTTCGAGCACACCCATAATAGAGGTGGCAGTCGAACCGATACGGGGTATCGCCAAGACCAAGAAAAGATTGGAGATCACGGTAGGCACCAACCCCAAAAGGAAGAGCAACCCCCAAGATGAGGTATCGGGCGGTAACACCAAGCTATTCTCGGCAATAGCCAAGAGGATAAAGAAGACGGTACAGAAAAGCATCAAGTAAAAGGTGAGACGCCACTTGGGGATCTGACCTACGGTACTCTTATTGACTACAATGATGTAGACCGCATAGCAAAACCCGCTAAACGCCACCCATCCCATATCGATCAACCTCACCAAGATACCGTCTGTAGCCAAGACCCCCGAGAGTAATACCACTCCTGCAAAGGCGACCACCAAGGAAACCAACGCACGCGGAGTCATCTTTTGCTTAAAAAAAAGGAACATCAGCAACGCCACCATCAACGGGTACATAAAGTGAATCACCGTAGCCACTCCCGACGGCATCACGTGGTAGCCGTTGATCAAGAAAAAGGCACTACAAAAATAAAGTGTCGAGAGTGCCAACAGCACTCGTAAATGTTTCCACCCCTCACGGAAAGAGATCCCTTTGACAATCATCACCACCGCCACCATCAGCGTGGCGAAGGCAAAACGATAAATCAGTATGGTCTCCGTAGCCATACCGTAGCGCATCAACGGCACCGTAAATAGAGGGATCAATCCAAAGGTGGCAGCGGACAGCAGCCCGGCAATATATCCTTTCCGCTTTTCGGACTTCATACCGTATCAAACAGCGTTGGTTGGCAAGGAGCAAAAGAGCGACGGTGCAGAGGTGTGATGCCCAATCGTTTGATGGCCTCAATGTGCTTGGCGGTACCATAGCCCACATTATGTTCCCAGTCATAACCGGGATAGGCGATTGCCAATCGGTGCATCAGGTGGTCTCTATAAGTCTTGGCCAGAATAGAGGCGGCGGCAATGCTGGCCACCTTGTCATCTCCGCCAACTATGGTCTGATAGGGGATGTCTGACTCAGCCCTAAATCTATTGCCATCCACCAACAAAAACTCGGGCGAGACGGCAAGCGAAGCGACCGCACTGTTCATTGCCCGGTAGGTGGCTTGGAGGATATTGAGCCGGTCGATCTCAGCCGGAGGTACTTCGGCGACAGCATACGCGATGGCCACCTCTTTGATTCGCTCCGTCAATAATTCGCGTTTCTTGGCAGTTAGCTTTTTAGAGTCGTGCAGACCTTCTATACAAATATCCTCTGGCAAGATGACAGCCGCCGCCACCACGGGACCGGCCAGACAGCCTCTGCCCACCTCGTCTATCCCGGCTTCCAATCGGTCGGCTACAATTCTATTTGGTAGAATCATCGTACACCTCCTTATAGGCACCCACCTTGTGCTCAAACCTCTGTATCGGTTCGATATGAATGATGATATGGGTGTCGGTTCCGAAACGCTCTCTCAGTTTATCCTCCACTTGTATAGAGAGGTCGTGGGCTTTGTATAACGGCATAGAACCATCGCACCTCACGTCCATCTCTATAGCGATGGAGTCACTGCCGGTCATGCGGGTGCGGATATTGTGAGGCTCCTGTATGCCCTCCACGCTACCCGCAATCTGCAAGATTTCTGTCTCCGTCTCCTTGGGCAAACTACCCTCCGTCAGTTTATCAAACGCCGGCGAAGTGACCTTAAACCCCATATTCATCACAAAGCCAGCCACCACAATAGCCGCCACCGGCTCCATCAACTGTGCAATACCGCCAAAGAGGATGGAGCAACCTGCACCAATCAACACCGCCAAAGAGGTAAAGACATCACTTCGGTGGTCCATAGCCTCGGCCCTCAACACCTCACTTTTGGTCTCCCGAGCCTTCTGTATGGTGTAGTGATAGGCCCACTCCTTGAGTCCCATGGCAAATATTGCTACTATCAATACAAGCGTGGCTGGACGCTCCGGCAGTACGCCTTCTGTAAAATAACGTCCGATAGTAGTACCGCTATCCACAATAATCCAGATCCCCGCCAATATCATCACGGCACCCAAGGCAAAGGAGGCCACCGTCTCATACTTGCCGTGTCCGTAGTTGTGGTCGTCATCTCTCGGTTTGCCCGATATTTTGAGGAGGACATAGACCACCAAGTTAGAAAGAATATCCGCCAAGGAATTGATACCGTCAGCGATCAGAGCGACACTACTACCAAAGATTCCCACCAACAGTTTAAGAGGCGGCAGTATGGTATTGACCCAGAGGCTGACCCTAAATGCCTTGACCTTGGCATCATGGTTGGCGCTGTGGTTGTCTAACGATTGCATATTATATTTCCTTAATGGATGACATTCACCTTTATCACATCAGATTTGAGTCCTTTGGCCGTAGCTTTGAGGGTGATCGTCCCCGCCTCCTTGCCGGACTGCACGATAGCCGTCAGTTGTCCGCTAAATGCAGGTTGCGTACGGCTTTGGAACGGCACAATGCAAGTGGCATCACCATTAGCCGCCGCCAAGAAGTGTCCGGCTCCCGAAGCTGTAAACGTAATCTTATTTGCAGCATCCGGGACTACCCTCCCCTTCCTATCCACCACTTGCACCCGCACATAGGCGATATCTTCGCCATCCGCTTTGATGCCGTCATTCTCCAACGTCATCTTGACCGCATAGGGTCTGCCTGTCGTAGACATCGATTTGCGTGCCGCCTCACCTCCTTCAGAGTCATAGGCAACCACCTCCACAGTTCCTGGCTCATAGACCGTATCCATCCACATCAGTCGATAACGGGGTTGGCGTTGTAGGCTGTCACGCGGTGTATCAACCGAAACCGACAGATCCTTGCTGCGCTTGCCCTGGCTCTTGCCGTTGATAAACAGTTCGGCGGTCGGATAATTGGTGTAGACAAATATCGGAGTCACTTCGCCCTCACGCCCTCGCCAATTCCAGTGGGGCAATAGGTGCAAGGTCTCCTCACCTGCATTCCAGTGCGAGCGATAGAGATAGAAACGATCCTTCTCAATACCTGCCAAGTCTACGGCGCCAAAGTAGGAAGAGTGGCTCGGCCATTCGGTATAATATGGGGTTGGCTCTCCCAAATAGTCAAAGCCGGTCCATATAAATTCGCCGATGGTAAAATGATAATCCTCTTGATTGATAAAGTCATCTTCCGGCAAATTGCTCCAACCGCAATGCTCCACATCGTAGCTACTACATTGTTGGTCATCATACTTAGCCATCGAACGTCGCTCAACGGGGAACTTATAGACACCTCTCGAGGAGACGGTCGAAGTGGTCTCGGCACCTAACACCAATCGTTGGGGCAAGTTGTCATAGGCGCCTTTGTACATCCAATTGTAGTAATTAAAACCCGGCAGATCCATAATCGAGGCGAAGTTATTCTTGACCGCAGCCTCGGGGTTATTCATCCCTACCGTCACGGGGCGGGTAGGATCCTCACGGTGGAGTACACTCTGTAGGAAATAAGCCACCTTATTGCCGCCCGGTAAAGATTGCTCATCCACTTCATTGCCGATACTCCACATCACGATCGAAGGGTCGTTTCTGAATTGGCGTGCCAAGTTGACCAAATCACGCTCTGCCCATTCATCAAAATATAGGTGGTAGCCGTTGGTCACTTTAGGACTGATCCACTCGTCAAAGCTCTCCGCCATCACCATCATTCCCATTTCGTTGCAAGCCTCAATCAACTCCGGCGCCGGCATATTGTGTGCCGTCCGTATCGCATTGACACCCATATCTTGCATGATCCGTATCTGACGCTCATAGCCCCGTTTGTGAGAAGCACCTCCCAATGGACCCAAATCGTGATGGAGACAAACCCCTTGTATCATCACCTTTTCGCCGTTGAGATAAAAGCCGTCATCGGGACGCAACTCAATCGTACGCACCCCAAATCGGGTACGGTACTGATCCACCATCTCTCCATCAACAAAGAGCTGTGTCAGAGCGGTGTAAAGATTGGGTTGCTTGATTCCCCACAGCTTGGGACTTTGCAGTTTGATATTTTGCTCCACCTTATTGCCAAACAGCAGCCCGGAGCCCGAGACCTCATTTGCAGCCACCTCCCTATCGCCATCTAAAATTGCGGTACGGACAGAGATTTGATCAGGAGCGACATCGATATGATTTTCCAAAGTGGTCTTGACATTAACCTGCGCCCACTCTTTCGTGACCACGGGTGTAGTGATCTGCGTCCCCCACTCCGCCACTTTGAGTCCCGAAGCAAAAGTGACCCAGACATTACGGTACAGACCGGCACCGGGATACCAGCGAGAGGTCTCGGACGGGTTTTCGAGACGCACCGCCAAAGTCTGTTCCGACACCGACGGATCTATATAGTCCGTTACATCTACGGAAAAGGCACCGTAACCGTACGGCCAGTATACCACTTCACGACCATTGACATAGACCCGAGCATTGCTCATAGCTCCGTCAAAACGGAGGAACACCCGATCACCGGAAGTGAAGCCCTTATTTAGGGCAAAAGAATTGCGGTACCACCCCACACCGACATGAGGCAAACCGCCGGTACGCGCCACGTGATAGATCGGGGTATTTTGGCCGTCTTGCGAGATGGCCAAAAACTGTTTGTCTATCTCCGGGCTAAAAGGGCCATAGATGGCCCAATCGTGTGGCACCACCACACGTTCCCAACTACGGTCATCACACCGGATTTCCTTAAAAGAAGTATCATCAAGGCGCTTAAACCGCCACCCTTCTCTAAGCCGAAGCACCTCACGGGGCTGAGCATCAGTATTAAGTACATTTTGACCAAATAGAGGAATAGCCACCCACCACACCATCAGTACGGCGACAAACGACAGTTTTCGTCTCATATCCTTGTGTATATCTTGTGTATATTAATGTATAGATGTAAACAAAGATACCAATTTCCCTATTTGTAGACACCGGCCACTTCGGTTCTCAATCCCTAGACAGCCGTTTCCGGTTATGAGTCATAGGGGTAAGTGAGGTGATTTGGTACGGGAGTGCAATTAATTAATATTTGGTATCTTTGTAACAACCTATAAACAAGACCACTATATGGGTGTAGCGTCCTTTGAAAGGGACTTTTGCTTGAGTGACAGTGCAAAAGTATTGATGTGAGTCGGTTAATAACTGACAGTATGGTGGTTATATGAGTTTTGACCTCAATTTAACGCAGTAAGATCTAAATATCTATTATGGCTTGGTTACAAGACCTCTTCTTTGGAGGCGGGGTGGCACATTCGCTTTTGGTACTTGCTCTGACGATAATGTTGGGGATTATCTTGGGGCGAATCAAGGTTTTCGGAATTTCCTTAGGAGCTACTTTCATCTTATTCGTCGGCATTTTATTTGGCGAGGCGGGCATGCAGGTAGATCACAACATCTTGCACTTCTTTCAAGAGTTTGGCCTGATTCTTTTTGTTTTCGCTATCGGTTTGCAAGTCGGTCCCAGCTTCTTCAGCAACTTTAAAAAGGGCGGACGAGTACTCAATTTATTGGCGGTACTTAATGTCATTTCGGCAGTTGTAGTGACACTGATCATCTACTATCTATCCGACGTCCCTATACAGACGATGGTCGGTATCATGAGCGGCGCTATCACCAATACACCCGGTTTGGGTGCCGCTCAGCAAGCATTTAGCGAGATCTCGGGCATCGATGACCCCTCTATCGGCATGGGATATGCTGTAGCTTACCCACTCGGTGTGGTGGGTATCATTGTAGCTATCATGCTGATACGTATGATAGGAAAGATAGATATCAAGAAGGAGGAACAGGCATTGGAGGAGGAGCGTGCCGAGGAGGAACTCTCGGCGGTACCGATCTCTTTGGAAGTTTGCAACCCGGCCCTATTTGGCCACACAGTAGAGTCGCTAACCGATTTACTGCAAGGGCGTAAGTTTGTAGTCTCCCGTATCTGGAAAAAAAGCACGGACGAGATACTTATCGCCAATACGGAGACGGTGATGGAGGAGGGGGATAAGATATTTGTCATCACAGAACAACCTCACGTCGAAGCACTTGTGGTGACTGTGGGAAAGGAATTAAATATAGGACGCAAAAGGTGGATCCCCGAAGGCTCCAAGTATATTGCCAGGAAAGTGGTGGTCACTCGACACGAAATCAACGGCAGGAGTCTCAAGAGTCTCAACCTCCGAGCGCTCTATGGTGTCAACGTGACACGTATTTATAGGTCGGGTGTAGAAATTGTGGCATCACCCAACTTCATACTACAGTATGGCGACAGACTCAACGTAGTAGGATCCGATGTTGCGTTAGAGAGTGTGATACCTATGTTTGGCAACTCGGTAAAGCGACTTAACGAACCCAACTTGGTGACGATATTTCTCGGTATTGCATTGGGTATCATATTAGGATCTATCCCAATTATGTTCCCGGGTATCCCTCAGCCGGTCAAGTTGGGTTTGGCTGGCGGTCCGTTGGTAGTGGCGATCTTAATAGCCCGTTTCGGTTATAAGGTTCATCTGGTATCCTACACCACTACGAGTGCCAACTTAATCCTTAGAGAGATGGGCATCAGTATTTTCTTGGCGTGCGTGGGGCTGAAGGCAGGTGATGGATTTGTAGACACCTTGGTGCATCAAGGCGGTTTTACTTGGGTGGGGTATGGCTTGCTCATCACATTGATTCCTTTGATTATTGTAGGGATATTGGGACGATTTGTATTCAAACTCAATTATCTGCAGTTGGCGGGTATGATGGCGGGCGCCACCACGGATCCTCCGGCTTTGTCGTATGTCAATAGTTTGTCGGATAACGAAGCGGCCTCCGTAGGGTATGCCACTGTCTATCCGCTCACAATGTTTTTGAGGGTGCTGGCGGCACAGATGATGATCATCTTTTTGTTGTAAGCAAAGCCCTTTTCGGCAGGTCACAAAGGAGCAAACGCTTTCCTCAAAATTCAGTATCTTTGTCAGAGATAAACGGTATAAACATTAGAGTAAGAAAGAAAGTATGGCTAATATTGACAACTTTGACTTTGGGGGTAAAAGGGTCTTTGTAAGGGTAGACTTTAACGTCCCAATGGATGACAACAAACAGATCACCGACGATACCCGTATGAGGGGGGCGCTGCCCACGCTCAAGCGGATACACGAGGGGGGCGGTCGATTGATCATCGGCAGCCACATGGGCAGACCCAAAGGGGTAGATAAAAAATATAGTTTAGAGCAGATCCTGCCACACTTGGAGGAACTGTTGGGGACGCAAGTACAGTTCGCGCCCGATAGCGTGGGAGAGGAGACTCAAAAGATAGCGGATAACCTCAAAGACGGAGAGGTACTCTTATTGGAGAACCTACGATTCCATGCCGAGGAAGAAGGTAAGGGCGACGGAAAGGCGGGTCAGCCGGCTTTCACCAAACAGCTTGCCGACTTGGCCGATGTGTATGTCAATGACGCCTTTGGTACCGCTCACCGCGCCCACGCTTCGACAGCCTTGATTGCAGACCATTTTGACGCCGACCACAAGATGTTTGGTTACCTGATGGCCAAAGAGGTGGCTGCCGTAGAACGTGTGATGGAGCAAGTGGAGCGTCCATTTACCGCTATAATGGGTGGCAGCAAGGTGTCAAGCAAAATCGAAATCATCGAAAACCTGCTGACTAAGGTTGATAATCTGATCCTCACGGGCGGTATGACTTATACCTTTATGAAGGCCAACGGAGGAAATATCGGTGCTTCGATCTGCGAAGACGACAAGTTGGATTTGGCCATCGAGATACAGGAAAAAGCCAAAGCCAACGGTGTCAACTTGGTTTTGGGAGCTGACTCCGTAGTTGCCGACAGCTTTTCGAATGATGCCAATACAAAGGTTGCCGACAGCATGAATATCCCCGAGGGCTGGTCAGGCCTCGACATCGGCCCGAAGGCCCAAGAAGACTTTGCCAAGGTAATCCGTGAGTCCAAGACTATCCTCTGGAACGGACCTTTCGGCGTCTTTGAGATGGATACTTTTGCCAAAGGTACGGAGGCTATGGCACACGTGATTGCCGATACTACGGCCAAGGGCGCCTACTCTCTTGTGGGCGGAGGCGACTCTGTAGCGGCAGTCAACAAGTTTGGTTTGGCGGACAAGATGAGCTATGTATCGACCGGCGGAGGCGCGCTCCTCGAAGCGATTGAGGGTAAGACTCTGCCCGGTATCGCGGCCATCGGCAAGTAATCCTACGACTGTATCTGAATAATATATATGGCTACACCGGCTCACTTGTAGCCGGTGTAGCTTTGATGTTTTTATGGGAATGATTGATATGGACATAGATAACGAAGAGGCTTGGGGTGACGACGAATTAACAGCTCTCGATATTTCGGCACCGTTCTTACTTGAGAAAGCGGACTGGACCCTCTTTTACAACAGCAAAGGGTATGAGGGGCAATATCCTTTTTTGCTATATTCGCACGATGATGCCGATGTGCTTAACGACCGCTTGTTGGCGGAGGTCAATCGTACACAGGTACTTACAGGGCACAATAAATTACAGATAGACCTATTCACCCGCTTTACCGATCACGAGGGAGAGACGGTCGGCTTTGTATGGTTGGAGATCAGCGGCACCCGTGCTTTTGCTCCCGACTTGTTGGACGATTTGGAATGGTTGCTTAAAAGTGGGGTCAAGGCTTACTTGGAGCGTGCCTACACTTCGCACGGTAAGGAGGGAGTATTGGAGTGGCAAGAGGCGATCTCCACGCATCCCGCTTACTCGGAAATTGAGAAAAAGTTGCCGCCGCAGAGTAACTTGGAGATGGCGGATCGGTTGGCGGTAGCCACATTGATCCCGAAAGCATAGTCGAAATGCAGTGGTATAAGGAGGTAGAGATCATACCGTTGCAGCGGCGGTACACGAGGAGCGAACGTATCGCTCTGTGGGGTTCGTGCTTTGCCGAAGAGTTGCAACGGTACTTATACCGACAACTCTACCGTTGTTCCTTTTCGCCCTACGGCATAATATACAACCCTATCTCTATGGCGAAAGGGCTTGAAATGGTGCTGGACAACAAGGAGACGACCGCCACCCAACTCTTTGAGCATATGGGACGGTGGCACAGCCCGATGCACCACGGCAGTTTTTCCGATACGTCACCCGAGAGGACACTGGCTCGCATACAAGCGTCTTTTGAGAAAGCGAGTGCCGAGGTCAAGGAGACCAAGTTATGGGTCTTCACGTTTGGTACCTCGTATATATATGAGTGGGCGGATGCCCCTCACGAGGTGGTCAATAACTGCCACCAATTACCCTCCTCATATTTCAGGAGACGGCGTGTGACGGTCGAAGAGATTGTGACACAGTGGCAACCGTTGATCGGCCGATTGACTGCTTTGGGTGCAGAGGTCATATTTACCGTGAGTCCGATACCCCACTACCGAGACGGTGCACACGACAGCCGACTCTCCAAGGCGGTGTTGCTCTTGGCCATAGACCGGCTTGCCGATATAGACGGAGTGCATTACTTCCCGAGCTACGAGATACAGTTAGATGAGTTGAGGGATTACCGCTTTTTCCGTGAGGATATGGCCCACCCTACGCAACAGGCGGTAGCTCATATATTGAGCCGATTTCAGAACTACGCCTTGGTCTCGGATCTCGACTTTGACCGCCGGTGGCATCCCCTTCGGAAGTTGGCGGAGCACCGTCCCCTCACCACCGATCCGCAGTTACTGGCCCGACATTATGACACCCTTCGGCTGAAATTAACTACTTTTGCCCAGGAGCATCCCCATCCCTATCTTGAGGAGCTTATCAAACCATTGGATTAGAACTGAGATGAAAGGGTTTCTACTTTCCGCAATTACAGCTTTGTTTGACGCTCCTCTACCTGAGAGAGATCAAGAGATTGATATTTTACTGACCGACAGCCGTTCGCTCACGTTCCCTAAACGGACACTTTTTGTTGCGCTTGTCACCGGTAGAGGCAACGGACACCGTTACATCGGTGACCTCTACAGCGAGGGCGTCAGAGCTTTTGTTGTCTCTCAGCCTGTTGGCGGAGATTATCCCGAAGCGACCTTTATACAAGTACCCGATACCCTCAAAGCGCTCCACACCATAGCTGCAGAGCGTCGGCAACAGCTCTCAATGCCGATACTCTCTATCACAGGTAGTAATGGCAAAACCACGCTCAAGGAGTTACTCTATCAGTTAATGGCCCCTCACCTGTCGGTTGGGCGCTCCCCCCGCAGTTACAACTCGCAGATCGGTGTCCCCTTGTCGCTTTGGGGGTTGGAGGCGGATCAAGACTTAGGTATTATCGAAGCCGGCATCTCGCAACCGGGCGAGATGAGACGCCTGCAACAGATGATTCGCCCCACCTACGGTGCCATTACCAACATCGGGGAAGCCCATCAAGAACATTTCGAAAGTTTGCAACAGAAGGTCGATGAAAAGCTACTGCTATTCAGTGACTGCCAAATGATATTCGCTCCGTACGATGAACCGCTGATCAGGAACGGTATAGAGAGGAACGGGTGGACGGACAAAACGGTATACTTTAGCTACATCCACCCTGATGCGGCGCTCTATGTCCGCCAAATAGACTACCACCATCAAGGTGTGAGTGTGGGTATTAATCTGAGAGGGCAAGAACGTCGGTTAGAATTACCGTTCTTGGATCGCGGCACCATAGACGATACACTCCTCGCTCTCCTGATATTGAGTGAGATAGCCCCCGCAACGATCTCCGACCTGCAACCATTCGCCCGACTACAGCCAATTACTATGCGGTTAGAGGTACTCGAAGGCAAACAGGATACACTGCTCATCAACGACAGCTACAATTCGGACTACGATTCGCTCCGCATTGCTCTCGATTTTATGAAGCGACGCAATACCGATCATCAGCCGACCGCCCTGGTGCTGTCAGACATGGTCGATAGCACACGCCAACCGGAGCGTCTGTATCAAAGGGTGGCCAACTTGGTCAATCAGTACCAAATTGATCAGATCTATTTGGTCGGCGAAAAGATAGCGGCTTTTAAGCATCTGTTTGATAATTATCGTGACCGATATCCCGATTGGAACAGTTTGGATCGCGAACTCCAATTTGCCGACCTTCGACACCACGTGATACTGCTCAAGGGCAGCCGTACGGCACAGTTTGACCGTGTCATTGAGAATTGGAAGGCTCAGACACATCAAACCATTCTCAACATCAACCTCAGCCGACTGACCGCCAATTACCATCAGCTCCGCCAAAGGCTTCCTGAGGGGATGAAGACCATCAGTATGATCAAAGCCAACGCCTACGGTGCAGGTTCGTACGAAGTGGCGCGTACCTTGGAGCGTGCCGGCACCGACTATTTGGCGGTTGCTGTGGTTGACGAGGGCAAATATCTGCGAGATCAGGGCATCCGATTGCCTATCTTGGTGATGAATCCCGAACTCTCCGGATTTAGACAGTTGATTTGGAACAACATAGAACCCGAAATATTTAGTTTGGAGATGCTCCAAGCCTTTGCCGATATGGCGGAGAGGTATGGAGATGGTACGCTCCCCATTCACCTCAAATGGAATACCGGAATGAATCGGCTCGGGCTGACTCCGGATCAAGCGCCCCGGGTGATAGCGATACTCCATCGCACGCAAGCGGTGCGTGTGGCATCGGTTTTTACACACTTGGCCGTCGCCGATGATCCTGCCGAAGATCAATTCACCCGCCGTCAATTGAATACTCTTGACAGTGTACACCAAGTATTGGAACAATCGTTGGGATATCGGGTCGAGAAGCACGCCCTCAATACCGCGGGGGCAATGCGTTTTCCCGGATATAGCTCCGATTATGTACGGTTAGGCATCGGTTTGTACGGGCTATCGCCCTTGGGGTATTCCGATCTGCCGTTGGAGCCGGTAGCATCGCTTACGACACAGATATTGCAGATACAACAGGTAAAATCCGGCGATACGGTCGGTTATGGTCGCAAAGGTAAGATCACACGACCCGGACGCATAGGTATCATACCTATCGGATATGCCGACGGACTCTCCCGCCACTTGGGCAACGGACGTATTACATTCGGACTGCCCGACGGTACCCTGGTCCCCACCATCGGCAATATCTGTATGGATACGACCATGTTAGACCTCACCGATGCCCCCACTGCCGAAACCGGCACACAGGTCACAATATTTGATGACCATCTGCCAATCTCACGCCTCGCGACAGCCTGCGACACCATTACTTATGAGATACTGTCACGGCTCTCATCTCGTATCACCCGCCGTTACTTCACCGAGTAACCCCGTCGGTACAATCGGCCTCAGTCCTTAAAAATGTGTATCTTGCACAGGATTTAGTTATTCCCATTGTTTCTTCAGTAAAATGTCAAATTATCTTAGCACAGACAAAAAGAAGATCACTGCGACCCGCTTCCAAGCGATGAAGGGGCAGCACGAAAAAATCGCCATGCTCACGGCGTACGACTATACCATAGCCAAATTGTTAGACGAAGCCGGTGTAGACTCCATACTTATTGGAGACTCCGCCAGCAATGTGATGATAGGCAATAACACCACTCTGCCTATTACACTCGACCAGATGATCTACCACGCCCGTTGCGTCGCCAACGGAGCCAAGCGTGCTTTTTTGGTGGCTGATATGCCTTTTGGCACCGCTCACGGAGACCCTAAGGTGGCCCTCGCTTCCGCCATTCGTATGATGAAAGAGAGTGGCGTAGATGCCGTAAAGATTGAGGGTGGCAGTGTTATTGCCGATTCGCTCAAGATTATCTTGGATGCCGGCATCCCTATTGTGGCGCACTTGGGACTGACACCACAGTCTATAAATAAGTTGGGAGGATACGGCGTGCAGGCCAAAGAAGAGGCTGAGGCGGAGAAGTTGTTGAGCGAAGCCAAGTTGGTCGAAGAGTTGGGCTGTTGCGGTTTGGTGCTTGAAAAGATACCGAGCAACCTCGCCAAGCGAGTCACCGAAAGCATCTCCATCCCTACCATCGGTATAGGTGCCGGCAATGAGACCGACGGGCAAGTATTGGTGAGCACCGATATGTTGGGTATGACTATGGGCTTCAAACCCAAATACCTCCGTCACTTTGCTCAGGTGGGAGCTACCATCCAAAATGCGGTGGCAGACTACTGCAACGCAGTCAAGGCCGGCACATTCCCCAACGATTCCGAGAGTTACTAACACACATTATTATATATGGAGTCTATCGTAACCTTTGAGTGGCAAGCGTTGCTCAACGCAGAGAACATTGTCCTGTTGCTTGACTTCTTGGGTACCTTTGCCTTTGCCATTTCGGGCATCCGCCTCGCATCGGGGCAGAATATCGATCTCTTCGGTGCGTACGTTATCGGTATGCTGACCGCGGTCGGCGGCGGCACGATACGTGACCTCCTACTCGGTCTCACACCCTTTTGGCTCACCACGCCCACCTACGTACTCATCACATTAGTATCACTGTTGATTGTGGTGCTGTTTAGACCCTATTTGGTTAAGATGAATGAACAACTCTTCCTCTACGACGCTATCGGGCTCGGCTTCTTTACCGTCGTGGGGATGGAGAAAGCTCTCTTGTTGGGCTTTCCCTTTTGGGTGGCACTCTTTATGGGTGTAACTACAGGTTCGTTCGGCGGCCTACTCAGAGACGTCTGTATGAATCAAGTACCCCTTATCTTCCGCAAAGATATTTACGCTATGGCGAGTGTGGCGGGCGCCGTAGTGTACGGGTTACTCGATCTTGCCGGTGTGCACCACATTGCGGTACAAGTGGCGAGTGTTGCAGTGGTCATCGCTACCCGCATCATCTGCGTCAAATATCACATCTCCCTACCTGTGCTCAAAGCGTCGGAATAGAAGCACACTTTACATACCGTATATATATATATGAAAAGAGTGACAAAATACTTCCCGTACTCTGTCACTCTGCTCTTCCACTTGGACTTGAACCAAGGACCCTCTGATTAACAGTCAGATGCTCTAACCAACTGAGCTATGGAAGAATGCATGCTACTTACTATTATGTACTCATTGCTCTTCCACTTGGACTTGAACCAAGGACCCTCTGATTAACAGTCAGATGCTCTAACCAACTGAGCTATGGAAGAATGAATGCCCTACCTTTTGGTATTGCTTGGCAAAGATACAATAATTTTTGAAAGTAACCAACCATTTTTCAGTTAAGTTTGATCCGTAGATTCAAGTACCAAGCTTGGTGCTTGAATCTACGCGTCCAAACAATTTGGAATTTAGTAGGTGTGACTCAGTAAATTATTGTATCTTTGCAGGTGCGTTTCACCCCGATGGGTCGTGAACCTGTTTCGGGAGACCGTGGGACGTAGTTTTTTATAATATAAATGTAAAAGTAAACATGGCAACAGTTATCAGATTGCAAAGACACGGTCGCAAGGGTTATCCTATCTACAAGATCGTGGCAACAGACCGACGTGCACCACGTGACGGTCGTTTTATCGAGATCTTGGGTACTTACAACCCTAACACTCATCCCGCAACCATCGACCTTAAGTTTGACAGAGCTCTCGATTGGCTCAATAAGGGTGCTCAACCATCCGACACCGCACGCAGCATCTTGTCTCGTGAGGGTGTGATGATGATGAAGCACTTGCAAGGCGGTGTGAAGAAGGGTGCTTTTAGTGAAGAGGAAGCTCTGAAGAAGTTTGAGGCTTGGAAACAAAACAAGAACTCCGAGACCGACAAAATCAAGAGCAAGGACGAAGCCGAGAAGCGTGAAGCGGCCAAGAAGGCTTTAGAGGCTGAGCGCGAAGTCAACAAGGCTCGTGAGGCTGCAATTGCAGAGAAGCTCGCCGCAGAAGAAAAGGCAAAGGCTGAAGCAGAGGCGGCTGCAAAAGCAGAGGCCGAAGCAACAGAAACTGAGGGTCAAGAGGCTGACGCTCCGGCAGAGTCTGCAGAGTAAAATCTCTATACTTCGGACAAATAGGGACAATGCTCTATGGGTAAAACCGTGGGGCGTTGTCTCTTTTTTTTGTTCTCAACTTTTCTATTATTGGTATATTTGGAGTATGAAGAGAACCAGTACATATCTAAGGATGGCGGCACTACTCGTATCATTACTGACGGGTGCGGCCAATGGGTACGGCGGTCTGCCGCCAATGATGATGAGGGAACAAACCAAGGCTGAAGCCGCTTGGGCATATGCCGACTCTCTGATGGCCGAATTGAGCGAGGAGGAGATGTTAGCCCAATTGATAATGCCGATGGTTTTTCCTAAGGATGATGTCACCGCTCGGTCGGAATGGGACAAAATGGTCTCTAAGGGCTTCGGGGGAGTGCTGTGGCAAAAGGGGACACCGGAGGTACAACTACAATTGACCAATCGTATGCGGACACGCGCCAAAATCCCTATGCTTGTGGCCATGGACGGAGAGTGGGGATTGTCTATGCGACTCTCCGGCACTATTCGTTGGCCGAGAAATGTAGTGGTGGGTGCAACCGGCAACCTTGCAACAGCATTTGAGTACGGGCGAGCTACCGCCGAGGAAGCGCGTCGTATGGGCATCCATGCCAATTTTGCCCCCGTAGCGGATGTCAATAATAATCCGGACAATCCGGTGATCGGCACTCGGAGCTTCGGATCGGATCCTACGCAAGTCTCCAAGATGGTATTGGCTTATGCTCAGGGATTGGAGAGTATGGGGGTGCTGTCGGTAGCAAAGCATTTCCCCGGCCACGGTGACACCAATGTGGATTCGCACAAGGCACTTCCCGTGATCCGGCACAATAGGGAGCGACTCAATAAAGTTGAGTTGTTGCCGTTTTATTCGTACATAAAAGCCGGTTTGGGCGGCATGATGACGACGCACCTCACGGTGCCTGCACTTGACCCGACCAACAGTGCCGCCAGTGCCAGCTATGCCATCACTACCGAATTATTGCAACAGGAGTTTGGCTTCGAAGGATTGGTATTTACCGACGGGTTGGAGATGCGCGGTATCATCGAAGCGACTAAAGGCAAGTCGGTGGCGGTCGAGGTTTTCAAAGCCGGCAATGATATCTTGGTCGATCCCATCAGCCCCTACCAAGCATTGTCCGACCTCAAAGATGCACTCCGGGTGGGCGACATAGAGCGATCCGAGGTGGAGCGTAGGTGTCGCAAAGTATTGGCGTGGAAGTATCTGTTAGGAGTCAACGACCGCACCGATATACCGTCGGCACGGCTATCGGAGGATCTCAACAGCCCCAAGAGTTTGGAGCTACGTAGCCGCATTTACGAAGAGGCAATGACGTTGACCAAAAACAACGGTGCATTGGTCCCCCTCTCCAAGAGAGGCAGCCAAGCGTTGTTGCGATACGGCGGCAATAGAGTCGGCACACTCTTGGAGGTGCTTAAAAACCGGAGGAATACCGCCTCATTTAGCCTATCCGGTACAGCAGGTTCATCCAATAGCAAAACATACCAGCAATTGAGAAACAGTGATCTAATCATCATCGCCGTGACGTCCGAGAGGGCACGACCGGACTCAGAGATGGTGCGTTTGGCACGAGACAAAGAGGTGGTATTGCTCTTTATGACATCTCCTTATGTGGCACGCCATTTCGACGAGGTCATTGCTCACGCCAAGGCGGTGGCCTTTGGTTACGATGCCACAATATCCGCGCAGAGAGCGATGGGCAAAGCTCTGACGGGCGAGCGTCCGTTTATGGGATCTTTACCGGTGGAGTTGGACGGTCTTTTTAACTCGGGCAGTGGATTGGGCACGGATGCAGGGGCGGTAGCCTATACTAAACCGGAAGAGGTCGGTTTTGACAGTCGGATCCTGTCTCGGATCGATCAGATTGCCAACGAGGGCATAAGCCGAGGGGCCTACCCAGGGTGTCAAGTATTGGTGGCGCGACACGGCAAGATTGTTTACAATAAAGCCTTCGGACATAAAGACAGCGCCAAGAAAGAGCCCAACTCCACTGCCACGCTTTATGATTTGGCAAGTATCACCAAGGCGGCGGTCACCACTCCCTTAATGATGATTGCCGAAGATGAGGGCAAGATCCGGACACAAGACACGCTGGGCAAGCACCTCACCTACCTCAAGGGTAGCAACAAGGAGCAAATCAAGATCTCACAACTCCTTCACCACACCGCCGGCATGCCCGCCGTGATTAGTTTTTACCTCAACCTTATAGACTCTGACAGTTATACTTCGCCACTCATTACCTACCGCCGACAGACCGGTTTCCCTACACAGATTGCCCGTAAAGCGTGGGCAAGGGGCGGTTTTAAGTATGACGAAGAATTGGTCAGCCGTCAGCAGAGCGCCGAATTTCCAATCAGATTTGCAGAGGGCTATTACCTTAGTAATTCTGTACGAGAACTGATGAGGCAAGAGATCCGGGATGCCGGCCTCCGCTCAAGATCCTACCGTTACAGCGACATTGACTTCCTATTGCTCCAAGACGCATTGGAGTCTGCCTACGGTAGTCCGTTAGATCAACTCTTTGAAGAGAAAATAGCCCGTCCCTTGGGCTTGGAGCGATTGACTTTTACTCCACTCAACCGTTTTGACAAACGAGAGATCGCAGAAGGGCAAAATGACCGCTTTTTAAGACGGCAGACCCTTCGAGGAGATGTGGACGACGAAGCCGCAGCCATGTTGGGAGGGGTTTCGGGCAATGCCGGCCTCTTTGGCAGTGCCGAAGCGCTCTTCCCCCTATTGCAGATGATATTGGACAAGGGAGTGTACAAAGATCGACGCTACATACAGTCAAAAACGGTGGACAAATTTACCACCGCCCGACACGGCAGTTCGCCTTATGCACTTGGATTTGACCGGCATCGGGGCAAGGGTAAGAGAGGCAATGTCGCCGATGTGGCGCCAATCTCAACGTATGGACACACCGGCTTTACCGGCACCTGTTTTTGGATCGATCCTCAAAATGAGATTGTCTATATCTTCCTCTCCAACAGAGTGGCGCCCAAGCGGTGGAATACCGCTCTGTCACGACTCAACATCCGCACGCGAATACAAGAAGTGATCTATCAATCACTCAAGTAGCACTACCTATTGAGGTCAATAAAGTAGGATATTACGGAGCTTTTGTTGGCTCTTGCTGTCGAAGTGCAAGAATTCTTCGAGGTAGCCCGAGATCGAACCAAATCGGTGCTGTATCTCACTGATTAAATCATTGAGATGGTTTGGCTCGCAACGGAAGTACTCGGTCAGAGCTTCCTGTACCTCCGTCGGTTCGGTAAAGCCCTTAGGTTCCAATCGGCTGACCGGTAGATTTTCGTTACTCAACACATAATCATTAATCGCATCAGAGTGGCTGACCCCTAATATATGGTGTACCAAGAAAACCACAAACGCCACACGATCTTTGCCCAAGTCATCACTAAGGAGTACCGGGTAGTTACCCGGCTCGGTCAGTTCGTTGAGAATGATGCGTAGTTGATTGGGATTGTCAAAAGCAATGTTTTGCAACAGCTCTTTGTGCATGCTTTTGATCTCTTTCCGGCTTCGGTTGCCTGCATAAATATTATCAATCAGATGCTGGAAGTCTATTTCCCGCTCCGGACCTACATAGATTTGCTCAATTGCAGACATCCCCAACTGAGGAGGAATTTCCGAAATCCTTGATGGCGACATGATATATTGTGTGCGTATGCCAAGCGAACCAATGGTGGGAATATCTTGTTCAAAACTTCGCCAAAGATCTCCCGATCGATAGAGCATACCCCACCTCACTTGCTCATTATTATCGGTCATATACCCCCCGATATCACGGAAGTTGAGGATACCGACAGTAGGAATCGTACGGTTAGAGACCACACGCATCTCATTGCTGTTAAAGACCAACAAGAAATAAGTATGCTGCATAGGGGTCGAGGGCGGGGTCGAACTCGGGGTCGAACTCGGGGTCGTATTGTAATGGTAGACCTGTTTGGCAATTTGCTCGATAGCCTGCGGTTGATCAGGATATTTATCAGCGTTTTGCGAAGCATAGATTGCCACGTGACCATCCATGCCGGGATTGACCTGCCACTGTATCACATAGTTACCCTCCGCACTCCGCTGCATACGGGTATCAATATAGTAGTTCTGCCTCGCACACGACATCAGTGCAAAACAGACACCCAACAGCCAAACGACGTATATCCCTTTATCCCTTTTCATTCGCAATCTCCAACTTGTTTCTAACAAAGATAGGGAAACCCGACAGAATACCGTAGGAATATTGGTTAAATACAGTTAGAAGCCATATAAAACTCTTAGGCACCATCAATTGATTGCCATTTACTCCCAAGCAATCCACGTCACCTATATTTCGGGTCAGTCTGTTTTTAGTGAGGATTGATGATTAAGCGAATCGTTGGGTGAGTCGGAGGAGGAAGAGAAGGGCATTCATAATACCTCTAACGGGTATTTTTTATACATTTGGGGCATTTAGGGCATTTGGAGGACGGGGAAATCGGCACCCTCCTAACTGTTTGGTTTATAGGGGCGTAG
>JAUNLZ010000003.1 GCA_030532005.1 Porphyromonas sp. | reverse complement strand
CGACTAGACAGAGCCGAGACCGCATATTAGCCGCGGCGAGTCGGCCGTCTAACTTCGGCTAAGTTACTACCCCTCCCAACCTACTGTATTATAAGGGGTTATAAAATCACCTATCTACACCTTGACAACCAGCACCAAAACAAAATATGACATAATAATTAACTATAATTAATAACACGTCGGCGATCTCATACACCCGGACATATATATGATGCGACCTAAATTTATGACCGCTGCGAGGCACCGACACGGTGAGACCCCTGATCCTGCGGCCACGCGATAAAGGACTGACCCCCTGAAAACGGGGAAAGGCGGGGTGGATACTTTTTGGTACCTTTGTAGACTACATTGCGGACTATATTTCAGGCTGATTTATAGCCTGATTTATAGGCTGTGAAGGGAGGTCATTTGGAGATGAATTTAGTGATATGAAGACGGTAACGATACTGGGCTCTACCGGGTCTATAGGCAAGCAAGCTTTGGAGGTGGTGGAGTTGCATTCTGACGAACTCAAAGTATATGCGTTGGTGGCCAACAATAGTGTGGAGCTATTGATCGAACAGGCGAAAAAGTTTATGCCTGCGGTGGTGGCCATCGGCAATAAGGAGCATGAGAAGCAACTGAAAAAGGAACTCAAGGGGTTGGACATTGAGGTGATGGCGGGACGTGAAGCGATCATAGAGCTGGCCGGCTCGGTCGAAGCGGATGTCGTACTCACCGCTATGGTGGGTTTTGCCGGCTTGGAGCCTACGATCAGCGCCATAGAGTCGGGCCGCACCATTGCTCTCGCCAATAAAGAGACCTTGGTGGTGGCAGGGGACCTCATCAAATCGCTGTGTCACCAACACGGTTCGGTCATCTTGCCGGTAGACTCGGAGCACTCGGCGATATACCAATGTTTGACAGGCGAACAGATGAAGAGCGTAGAGCGGATCTATCTGACCGCATCGGGAGGCCCTTTTGTAGATATGCCGGCGGAGGACCTTAGGGAGGTGACGCCCCAATTGGCGCTCAAGCACCCCAATTGGAATATGGGACCTAAGGTCACCATTGATTCCGCCACATTGATGAATAAGGGGTTGGAGATGATCGAAGCGCATCATCTATTTAATGTATCGCCTCAGCAAATTGAGGTGGTGGTACACAGACAGAGTATTGTCCACTCGATGGTGGGTTACCAAGACGGCAGTATCAAAGCCCAACTCTCCTATCCTGACATGAGACACCCCATCGCGTACGCACTCCTCTATCCTCAACGTTTGGAGGGTCACCGCCCCCTCTTGACCGTGGAGGAGATGACTCGGCTCACCTTTGAGAAGCCGCGACGAGAAGACTTCCCTTGCTTGGATTTGGCTTATGAGGCCTTGGATCGCGGGGGTACCGCCACTTGTGTGATGAATGCCGCCAATGAGGTGGCTGTGCAGCGTTTTCTGAAGGGCGAAATCCGCTTTACAGACATACCCAAGGTGATTAACTACACGATGGATGTTGCACCCGAGCGCCACGCCAATTGCTTGGCGGTGCTCAAAGAGTCGGACGCCAACGCCAGGGCGATTGCTCAGGCTTGGTACGACGGTATCTAATTATTATCGGTTATTTATGGATATATTGATCAAAGTCATACAACTGCTATTGGCGCTCTCCATCCTCGTCTTTATCCACGAGCTGGGACACTTTTTATTTGCACGACTGTTCAAGATACGGGTAGATAAGTTTTACCTCTTCTTTGACGTAGGGGGCAAGGCGCTCTTTAAGTACAAACCCAAAGGGGGCGAAACGGAATACGGCATCGGTTGGCTGCCCTTGGGGGGCTACTGCCGCATCAACGGTATGGTTGACGAATCTTTGGTGCTTGACGGACTCGAGAGCGATCCCAAGCCGTGGGAGTTTAGGAGCAAACCGGTGTGGCAACGCTTCTTGGTGATGATTGGCGGTGTACTCTTTAATGTCGTACTTGCCGTCATTATCTACGGCGGTATGGCTTTTCATTGGGGTGTGGAGAAATTGCCGCTCCAAAGTATCGGAGACAATTTGGTCTACTCAAGTGTGGGACACCAAATGGGTTTGCAGGACGGAGATCTGCCGGTGGCTTTGGACGGTCGGGAGCTGATGTACTTTGAGGGGGCTCTGCTCCAGGAGATGGCCAATGCCGATACGATGACGGTATTGCGTGACGGCAAGAGGGTAGACATCGCCGTGCCTATCGACCTGATGAGGGCGGTATTGGCGAGCAAGACCTCTCTCTTTATGATGGATATGCCCGCACTTATCGACTCGGTGGTCGTCGGCAGCGCCGGAGCCTCGGCGGGGCTGATGGCGGGGGATAAGATTGTAGCGGTCAACGCGCAACCGATGGATAAGGTCTCCAAGGTGGTGCCGACGATACGCGAGCTTCGGGGCGATAGCCTCACCCTCTCTATACAGAGGGCGGGTGAGGAGGTGGAGGTGCGTACTTTTGCCGATACCGAGAAAGGCATCGGAATCGCCTTTACCCACCCTGCCAAGATCTTTGAGACCGAAAAGATAGAGTACGGTATCGTGGAGGCGATCCCCGCCGGCGTGGGTGAGGCGCTCAAACAACTGACCAACTATGCCGACCAGCTCAAATATGTAGCGACTCCCGAAGGCGCTCAGAGCATCGGCGGTCTCGGCACATTGGGGAGCCTCTTTCCGGCACGTTTTAATTGGCAGCTGTTTTGGAGTATGACCGCCTTTTTATCGGTCATCCTTGCGGTGATGAATATATTGCCGATACCGGGATTGGACGGCGGGCATATCGTCTTCTTGATTTACGAAGCCATTGCCGGCAGGGCGCCCTCTATCAAGTGGCAAACAAGGTTGCAGATTTTCGGTATGATACTGCTTATCTTGTTGGTATTGTACGCTAATATTAACGACGTTGTCAGGTTTTTACTTTAATCTACGGGAGTGAAGGGGAATCATTCGTTGGCAGCATTGGAAAAGCAATTGGAGGAGCAATTGGAGTTTGGCACCATTCGTCACGAGCTTTATCAGTTGTGTGACAATGAAATCAGCCAATTCTTAGTAGAGCGTATCGCCTTTATGCAGGAGGGCAAACGGCTACGCACACACCTGGCCCGGCTCAAAGAGATGACGGCGTGGCGTGCATCGGAGGCGGAAGTCCCCGGATTTAGATTCGGCGCCATCCGTGAGGCGCTCATGGCACTCCGTCCGGAGGGCAGTTATCTGCCGGTGGAGTCTTTGAGGGCCTTGTCACAGCTCCTCATCTCCGTTTCCGAGACTAAAAGAGCTTTGGAGCGGACCGATGATTATCCGGAGTTGCGACGCTTGGCGGAACAATCGGACGATCTGCCGGAGATCCGCAGGCGTTTGCACAACCTGATAGATGAGGAGGGAGCTGTCAGAGACACCGCAAGCAAGACTCTGAGGGCTATCCGAGAGGAGCTGAGACAGCTGCAAGGGTCGCTCGGGCAGACGATGCAGAGCATCTTGCGGCAGGCGCAGTCGGCAGGTTGGGTGGAGAAAGACGCCGCCCCCGCTATGCGCGACGGTCGATTGCTCTTACCGATCATACCGGCCGCCAAAAGGGAGATCGGGGGTATCGTACACGAGGAGTCGTCCACCGGTCGCACGCTCTACTTGGAGCCGGCGCAAATGGTGGCGATGAACAACAGGATCAAGGAGAAGCAGAGCGAGGAGCAACGCGAGATCGTCCGCCTGCTCAGGGAGTTTAGCACTTACGTCAGACGGGATATCAAGGCGGTGCAACAAAACTGCCAAATCATCGGACAATTGGACTTTAACAAGGCCAAAGCCCAATTGGCGACGGAGATGTCGGCCATAGTCCCTCCGCTCTCTCGCGACGGCGCTTCGATGGAATGGCAGGTGGCGAGACACCCGCTATTGGAACGTCACCTCAAGGCTCGGGACCGCAAGTTGGTGCCGCTCACCGTCAAGCTCAGTCGGGAGCAGCGTATCTTGCTCATTTCGGGTCCCAATGCCGGCGGTAAGTCCATCGCCCTCAAGACGGTGGGGCTACTCCAGTATATGCTCCAATGCGGTATGGCGGTGCCGATGATGGAGCACAGCAATTGCCGCTTTTTTGACCGCATATTTATTGATATAGGGGATGCCCAATCGCTCGAAAATGATTTGAGTACCTACTCGAGCCACCTGCAGAGTATGAAGCGGGTACTCAAAGAGGCGACCCGCGACAGTCTGATACTGATAGACGAATTTGGTTCGGGTACCGAGCCGACAATCGGCGGAGCTATCGCCGAAGCGCTCTTGGAGCAATTCAGACAACGCGGCAGCTACGGCGTCATCACCACCCACTACGGCAATCTCAAAGATTATGCGGAGAAGCACGAGGGCATCATCAATGGCGCCATGCTCTTTGACAGAGGGCGGATAGAACCTCTGTACGAACTTTTTATCGGGCAGCCGGGCAGCTCTTTTGGTATCGAGGTGGCGAAGAAAATCGGTTTGCCGTCGGAGATCATCGACTATGCGGGCGAATTGGTCGGATCGGACTATCTGCAACAAGATAAATACCTGCAAGACATCATCCGTGACAAAGCGTACTGGAAACGCAAACGGGAGGAGGTAAAAAGGCAGGAGCGGGAGCTGCAACAAAAGCGAGAGAAGTTGGATCTCAGGTGGGACGATTTTTCCGAAAAGCGGAAGTCGCTCTTGGCAAAAGCGGAGCGGGAGGCGTTGGAAATCGTGAGTGGCGCCAACGCTTCGATAGAGCGTACCATACGAGAGATCAAGGAGGCCAATGCCGAGAAGGAGGAGACACTCAAAGCGAGGGCCAAGCTGGAGAAGAAAAAGGCGCACTTGGAACGCCACCAACGTAAAGCGACGACAAGGGCGACGACAAAGACGACAACAAAGGCGACACCGCCGACGGCACCCGTGCAGATCGGCAGCCGCGTGACGCTCGAGGGCGGCAACGAGGTGGGCGAAGTTTTAGAGATTGACGGCAAGAAGGCGAGAGTCCGGATGGGCAACCTCACCATGACGGTGGCGATCAAGAAACTGCAATCGACACAGAGGGCAACGACCGAGGTATCGGTACGCCCGCCGCAGATGATCCAACAGCAATCGAGCGAGAGACGGCTCAACTTTAAACCCCAATTAGACTGTCGCGGTATGCGTGTGGAGGAGGGGCTGAGAGCGGTGGTACAGTTTATAGATGATGCGGACCACTACGGCTATAGCCCCGTCCGCATCCTGCACGGCACCGGTACGGGCGCCCTCAAACAGGCGATCCGTGAGTATCTGCGTACCGATCCGCGGGTCACCCACTTTGAGGATGAGCACACCGACTTGGGCGGTGCCGGCATCACAGTAGTAACACTATAAATATTATGATAGTAGCAGAGCAGAAACGAAAGGAAAATGTGGCGGAGTACATCCTCTACATGTGGCAGATAGAGGATACCATCCGCGCGCTTGACTTTGATGATAAAAAGATCATCGAGTATGTCAACGACGGGTATCGACTCGAAAAAAGTATGATGGACAAGGTACTGTATTGGTACTTGGATCTTGCCGATCAGATGAAAAAGCAAGGCATCACCAAGACCGGTCACCTGCAAAACATCAACGAACTGATGGACGAACTGCAAGAGCTCTCCGGCAAACTACTGAGAGAGCCGTCGCAGACGCTTTACTCCTCGGTCTATTTCCAGACCCTCCCCGGTATCATACAATTGAGAGAATTGAGCGGCGGGGAGGCAATGAGCGAAGTGGAGACCTGTTTCGTAGGCATCTACGGCTATCTGACCCTCAAAGCAAGGGGTGAGGAGGTGACCGACGCCACCACCAAAGCGATCAAACAGTTCAGCACCTTCTTGGCCATGCTGGCGGATAAGTTTAGAGATATAGAGGAGGGCAAACTGACTTTGAGTAGTAACGAAGAGGATGAAGCGTAAGAGGGTCTGGCTGACAGGCGCCAACGGTCAGTTGGGTACCGCCATACAACGGACAGCTCCGACCGAAGCCCCGGAACTGCAAATCATCGGGACGACACGGAAGGAGGTGGATTTGTCTTCCCCGGCCGAGGTGGCGCGCTTCGCAGAGACCCACCGGATAGATGTGGTGGTCAACTGTGTCGCTTACACCAACGTTGACGCGGCGGAGCGTCAATCCGCCGACGCCGTCTATGCCAATGTCGCCATTCCTCATATCTTGGGAAGTATCGCACAGGCCAAGGGACTCCCCTTGATACACGTGAGTACCGACCATATATTTGGCAAGGGGGCGACCGACAGGTCTCTACCCTATACCGAGGAGGAGACTCCCGATCCCGCCAACACCTACGGACTGACCAAGTATTTGGGGGAGTATGCCCTCCAAAGCGTCACTTCGGCACTCTACATCCTCCGCACTTCATGGCTCTACAGCCCCGTGAGCTGGGGACACAAGAGTTTCTACAAAAGCATCCTCGGCAAAGCGCTTGAGGGAGGGTCGCTCCGTGTGGTGACGGACGAAGTAAGCGCACCCACCTCCGCCATCACATTGGCACAGGTGATCCTCCGCATCGCTGTCGATAGCGGCACGGAGGCGGCACCGCCCTACGGAGTTTACCACATCACAGACCTCGGGGAGGCGTCACGGCATACCTTTGCCAAAGCGATCGCGGCACTACATCCGGTGACTGCCGAACGGACCGTTGCGGAGTGTCTGCAAAGCGATTTGCAGCTCCCCGCCCCCCGTCCGCGGTACAGCAAACTGGATACCGCCAAGATAGCGCAATACTACCCCCAACTATTCAGACCTTGGCAAGAACGACTGCAAGAGGTCTATCAGTATGATAAAACAGTAGAATGATGAAATACAACGAACGAGAGATATCCAAAAGGCGTACCTTTGCCGTCATCGCACACCCGGACGCCGGTAAAACCACCCTCACCGAGAAGTTATTACTATTCGGCGGGGCGATACACGTGGCGGGCGCCGTCAAGAGCAACAAGATAAAGAAGTCGGCCACCTCCGATTGGATGGAGATAGAGAAACAGCGCGGCATCTCCGTTGCCACCTCTGTGATGGGTTTTGAGTACCAAGACTACAAAATCAATATCCTCGATACCCCGGGACACCAAGACTTTGCCGAAGACACCTACCGCACGCTTACGGCAGTGGACTCCGTCATCATCGTGATAGACGGCGCGAGAGGCGTAGAGGTACAGACCAAAAGACTGATGGAGGTGTGCCGTATGCGCAAAACCCCCGTGATTGTCTTTGTCAATAAGATGGACCGCGAGTCGCAAGATCCGTTTGACCTCCTCGACGAGGTGGAGTCGGAGCTGCAAATCGCCACCACCCCGCTCACTTGGCCGATAGACTCGGGCGATCGATTTAAGGGCGTCTACAACATCTACGACAAGGCGATTGAGCTTTTTTCCGCTGCCGACAAAACGCACGTCACGGAGCGGCAACAGGTAGACCTCAACGCTCCCGAGCTACTGGAGCACCTGAGCGAAGCGCAAGCCGACCGCCTCAAAAGTGACTTGGAAATCATCGAGGGGGTCTACCCCGAATTGGATGTAGAGCAGTACCTCAACGCCGAGTTGGCGCCCGTCTTCTTCGGCTCCGCTCTTAACAACTTTGGAGTCAAAGAGCTCCTCGACATCTTTGTCAAGATTGCCCCCTCTCCCCGCCCCACTCCGGCCGAAGAACGGGTGGTGACGCCTTACGAAGAGCCCTTCACCGGCTTCGTCTTTAAGATCCACGCCAATATGGATCCCAACCACCGCAGTTGCATCGCCTTTGTCAAGATTTGCTCCGGTAAGTTTGAGCGCAACACCTACTACACCCACGTGCGACACGGCAAACAGATGCGGTTTAGTTCGCCGACCGCCTTTATGGCTCAAAAGAAAGAGATCGTAGACGACGCCTATGCCGGCGACATCGTCGGGCTGCCCGATACCGGTAACTTTAAGATCGGTGATACCCTCACTTCGGGCGAAACACTGCACTTCCGCGGACTCCCGAGCTTCTCGCCCGAGATGTTTAAGTACATAGAGAATGCCGACCCTCAAAAGCAGAAGCAACTGCAAAAGGGTCTCAACCAACTGATGGACGAAGGTGTGGCACAGATGTTTACCAACGTATTTAACGGACGTCGCATCATCGGTACGGTGGGGCAATTACAATTTGAGGTGATACAGTACCGCCTCCTGCATGAGTACCAAGCCAGCTGCAGGTGGGAGCCGATACACCTCTACAAAGCGTGCTGGCTCTCCAGTGACGACGATGAGGTACTCCAAGAATTTAAGCGACGCAAGATGCAGTATATAGCGGTCGACACACAAGGGCGAGACGTCTACTTGGCAGACAGTAGCTACCTCCTCACTATGGCGAAAGAGGAGTTCCCACAGATCACCTTCCATTTCACATCCGAATTCTGATTAAGACATAATAGATCAAACAAACTGTCCGTCGTTTCGATATCACCTTATATTGATATCGAAGCGACGGACAGCCTTTTAGGGTCGCACCGCCTATGGCACCCGATAGGTGTAGGCGGTTCTCTCTATGCTCTCACGGATCAACCAAGGTCGGTCAATTCCGGAGCCGCCTTATCTTTATCCGAGACAATCAGTTGATCTATCGGGATGTACTTAGCGATTTCATCCAAAAGAGGTTGCCACCGATAGTTGTATGCGCGCTCGTGATCGGGGGCATAGGGGGCATCGACCTTGTAGAGGACTCGGCTCTCTTCCTCCAAAGCCAAAAAACCGTGGGCGTAACGATCGGGAATGTAGAGCGCTTCGCCACTCTCGGGCGTCAGCGGGACAGCGACCACCCGCCCAAACGTGGCCGACAGCGGATCCACATCCATAGCAAAGTCCACAATACGCCCCGATATGCAGCGTACCAACTTTGCTTGGGCAAAAGGAGCGGTCTGCGTGTGCATCCCTCTGAATACGCCTTTATGCGAACAACTCAAATTGTCCTGCACAAAGTGGGGATACCCCTCCAAACGCTCCGCCAACTCTTGCTCCTTAAACAGCTCCATAAAGTAGCCGCGGCGGTCATCAAACCGGTGGCTCCGCACCAATTGCACTCCCCTTAGCGGTAGTTCCACATACTCCATAGTCTCACACCTCTATCACGGCTCTATCACGGCTCTTGCCAATCGCCGTGGGCCTTAATCAACTCCAACAACTCATCTACCGCCTCTTCCTGTGGGATATTTCGTTTGAGACGCACCTTTTGTTTGTAAAGATCCACCTTGCCCGGGGCGCTGCCCACATATCCGTAGTCGGCATCCGCCATCTCGCCGGGACCATTGACAATACAGCCCATCACCCCTATTTTGAGACCACGCAGATGGGCGGTGGCCGCCTTGACCCTCGCTACCGTACTTTGCAAATCAAAGAGCGTACGACCACAGCCGGGGCAAGAGATATAATCGGTACGCGAGATGCGGCGTCGCGAAGCCTGCAACAGCCCAAAGGCAATACTATTGAGGGTCAGCGGCGCATCCCAATCGCTTTTGAGATAGAGACCGGCCAATTGCCCCCTCAACAAAGCCCCGCCAAGCACAAATCCGAGCCAAGTCGGTAACTCCTCTAAAGGACGATTGCCACAATCCACCTCCAATATGTAAGGTCTATCTACCGTCACATCGAGGGCTTGCAACATCAGTGTGGGGGCATACTCCTCCGTCAGACGTACCACCAAGAGTTGGTCCGCCTCGGTTGCCGGCAGAGCACCTCCGATGGCCTCTACATCTAAAACCCTCCTCAGAGGAGTAGCGGAGGTCACCTCAATATCGGGTCGATCCGCCGGATGCAATCTGCCGAAAGCGTCGTCGGCATCCATCAATACCAACGGTTTTTCCTCCCCTCTGTAAGGTGTACACTTGGGAGCCACCTCCAAAGGCGCCGCCGTTGCCAACGCTTCCACACATCCGACCAACAGCTGCGCCACCGGGATTTCCTCCTCCGGCGCTTCAGAGAGACTGACACGGATGGTATCTCCGATACCCTCCGCCAACAACGCCCCGATACCTATTGCACTTTTGATACGTCCGTCCTCGCCATTGCCGGCCTCGGTGACACCGAGGTGCAGAGGATAGCGCATACCCGCTCCCTCCATCCGCTTCACCAACCGACGTACCGTCTCGGTCATCACCAAGGGGTTGGAACTCTTGATAGAGATCACCACATCACGGAAGTCCATACGGTGGCACACCTCCAAAAATTCCATACAGCTCTCCACCATACCCTCCGGCGTATCTCCGTAACGACTCATGATACGATCCGAAAGCGAACCGTGATTGACACCGATACGGATGGCCGCGCCCTCGGTTTGGCAATGACGAACGAAGGTCTCAAAGTTGGCTTGCAACTCACGCACCTCGGTTTGGTACTCCTCGTCCGTAAACTCTATCTTTTGGAATCGGCGGGCAGGGTCATAAAAGTTGCCCGGATTGATGCGCACCTTCTCCACATGCAAAGCCGCCTCGTAAGCGGCCCGCGGATTGAAGTGGATATCTGCCGAAAGCGGCACCTCCGAGCCTGCCGACCTCACACCCTTGTGTATCTCGCCAAGCGCTTTCGCCTCCTTGACTCCCTGAGCCGTCAACCTCACCAAACGGGCGCCCGCTCGCTCCAAGCTCAGTACCTGAGCCACCGCCGCCGGCACATCATTGGTATCGACATTGGTCATTGACTGTATCACGATAGGGGCATCGCCGCCTATCACCACACGCCCAACATTGGCGGGCGAAGTCTGACGTCTGTTATATCTAAACTCCATATATCATCTATCTATTGGGTTGTCCTCCCTCATCACCGAAGACATATACATTATCTTACCACAAAGATAACAATTCTCACGTACCGACCTCCCATCACTCCAGATTGGGTCGTCAGTCGTGACAACGTACGGCGTCGGGTCAAAACAAAAAGCCCCGTCGGGACGATGTTACTCGTCTCAACGGGGCTTTTTGTTTTGACCCTTTATCTACGCGACTCGGGGAGTCGCACAAGGGAATCTAATATTAGTCGGGGATTACGATATCGATGGTCTTGCGTCCGGACTTGGCAGCCTCTTGGAGACGCTTGCCTTCCATCTCGGCTTTGGACGCCACTATCAATTTATCGTATTCGCGAAGTCCTGTACCTGCCGGTATCAAGTGACCGCAGATCACGTTTTCTTTGAGGGCTTCGAGCTTATCTACCTTACCCTCGATGGCGGCATTATTGAGTACCTTAGGAGTCTCCTGGAAGGATGCCGCTGACATAAAGCTCTTGGTCTGCAGGGCGGCACGGGTGATACCCTGAAGTACTTGCTTGGTAGTGGCCGGTAGGGCGTCACGCACTTCCATCGGTTTGAGGTCGTTGCGACGCAGGTGGCCATTCTCCTCACGCAAGTGACGTGCAGAAATGATTTGGCCTTCGAAATAGGTGGTGGACTCACCCGGATCTACGACCACTTTCTTGCCCCACAGGCGGTTGTTCTCTTCTTGTACATCAATCTTGTCAACCAACTGCTGCTCCAAGAAGTTGGTATCTCCCGAGTCGATGATCTCCACCTTGCGCATCATCTGGCGAACGATCACCTCAAAGTGCTTGTCATTGATGGACACTCCTTGTTTGCGGTAAACGTCTTGCACACCGTTGACGATGTAGTTTTGCACCGCATTGGGGCCGAGGATCTCGAGGATATCGGTTGGGGAGATAGAGCCGTCGGACAGAGGTTCGCCGGCACGCACGAAGTCGTTCTCCTGCACCAAAAGTTGTCGGGTCTGACTAACGAGGTACTTGCGCTCCTCTCCGGTACTGCTGGTGACTATCACCTCGCGGTTACCGCGGCGTACCTTACCGAGAGTGATCTCTCCGTCGATCTCTGTAACCACAGCCGGATTGGAAGGGTTACGTGCCTCGAACAGCTCGGTGACACGTGGCAAACCTCCGGTGATATCGCCGGACTTGACTACGGTACGAGGAATCTTGACCAAAACGTCTCCCGCTTTGATGCTCTGCCCGTCCTTGTTGGAAAGGTGAGCGCCGACAGGGAGGTTGTAGGTCTTGATGACCTCCCCTTCCTTATTAATAATTGACAACGCAGGCGAAAGGGACTTGTCCTTGCTCTCGATAACAATGCGATCGGTATGACCGGCGGCAATATTGGAGTCGGACTGTACACGGAAGGTGCTTCCCTCTATCACATCCTCGTACTTCAACTTACCTGCGGCCTCGGCAATGATAACGGCATTGAACGGATCGGTCTCAAAGATCACATCCGTTGCTTTGACCTCGGCACCCGCCTCAAAGAAGAGCTTGGCACCGTATGGGATGTTTTCGGTAATCAAGGTCATATGGGTATGCGGGTCTACGATACGCATCTCCGCTTGACGACCCACCACCACTTTGTAGCTGTGACCCTCATCGTCTTTGGCATCAACGGTACGCAATTCGTCAATCTCCAAGATACCGTCGTACTTAGCCTTGATCAGACGCTCGATGGTATCGGTACTTGCCACACCACCGGCGTGGAAGGTACGGAGCGTCAGCTGTGTACCCGGCTCACCAATGGATTGTGCCGCCACGACACCGACCACTTCGCCTTTATGCACTAAATGATTATGAGCCAAGTTGCGACCGTAGCACTTAGCGCAGACACCCAATTTGCTTTCGCAAGTCAGGACTGAACGGATCTCCACCTCTGTAATCGGAGACTCTTGGATCTTGGCAGCCTTATCTTCGTCGATCTCATCACCCGCTTTGACGATCAATTCGCCTGTAATCGGGTGCACGATATCATGCACCGATACGCGACCCAATACGCGCTCGTATAGAGACGCCACCACGTTGGATCCTTCTTTGATCTCCTTGCGTACGATACCACGCAGTGTACCGCAATCCTCCTCGGTGATAATGACGTCTTGCGAAACGTCTACGAGTCGGCGGGTCAGGTAACCGGCGTCGGCCGTCTTGAGCGCCGTATCGGAAAGACCCTTACGAGCACCGTGCGTGGAGATAAAGTACTCCAGCACAGAGAGACCCTCCTTAAAATTGGAGAGGATAGGATTCTCCATCGTCTGGGCGCCCTCACCGCTTCGCTGTGGCTTAGCCATCAGACCACGGATACCGCTCAGCTGCTGGATCTGGTTGGCAGAACCACGAGCACCGGAATCCATCATCATATAGATAGGGTTGAAGCCTTGGTCGTCCTCCTTGAGTTGTTTCATCAAGATAGCGGAGAGGTTGTTATTGACATTGGTCCAAACATCAATAATCTGATTGTAACGCTCATTATTGGTGATGTTACCCATATTGAAGTCGTCCATAATCTCTGCCACCTCTTCGTAACCCTCTTGGATCAACTCCTCTTTTTCTTGAGGTATGATCACATCGGAAAGGTTGAAGGAGAGACCGCCCTTAAATGCCATGTGATAGCCGAGGTCTTTGATATTGTCAAGGAACTCTGAGGTACGCGAGATACCGCAATACTTGATCACATCACCAATGAGGGTACGCAGGCTCTTCTTACCGATCAATTGGTTGATATAACCCAACTCGGCAGGTACCATAGAGTTAAACAACAGACGACCGTAAGAGGTCTCAATCATATGTTTGTAAGGCTTGCGCGCGTCGTCCAAGTCATCTACAATCACATTAATTTTGGCGTGGATATCAATCTTACCGTTGTTGTAAGCGATCCTCGCTTCATCAGGAGAGTAGAAGGTATATCCTTGACCCTTAACTTCGTCACGAAGCTTGGTGATATAGTACAAGCCGAGTACCATATCCTGTGAAGGTACGGTAATCGGTGTACCGTTGGCGGGGTTGAGAATGTTGTGCGACGCGAGCATCAAGAATTGCGTCTCCAAGATAGCATCGTTGGAGAGTGGCAAGTGCACAGCCATCTGGTCACCGTCAAAGTCGGCGTTAAAGGCGGTACAAGCCAAGGGGTGCAGGCGAATGGCCTTACCCTCAATCAGCTTGGGCTGGAAGGCTTGGATACCTAAACGGTGAAGTGTAGGAGCACGGTTGAGCATCACGGGGTGACCTTTTACCACATTCTCCAAGATGTCCCAGATCACCGGCTCACGGCGGTCTACGATACGACGAGCGCTCTTCACCGTCTTGACAATACCACGCTCTATAAGCTTACGGATTACAAACGGTTTATAGAGCTCTGCCGCCATATCCTGCGGCAGACCGCACTCATGCATCTTAAGATTAGGGCCAACCACAATAACCGAACGTGCGGAGTAGTCTACACGCTTACCGAGGAGGTTTTGACGGAAACGGCCTTGTTTACCTTTGAGGCTATCAGTCAATGACTTGAGCGGACGGTTAGAGTCACTCTTGACGGCACCCGACTTACCTGAGTTGTCAAACAGGCTATCGACCGCCTCTTGGAGCATACGCTTTTCGTTGCGTAGGATCACTTGTGGCGCTCTTGTCTCTATCAGACGGCGCAGGCGGTTGTTACGGATGATGACACGGCGGTACAACTCATTGAGATCCGAGGTGGCAAAGCGTCCGCCATCCAAGGGCACCAATGGACGAAGATCGGGCGGTATCACAGGAACCACACGCATCACCATCCACTCGGGACGAGTGTAACCGTGACTGGCACGGAAGCTCTCGACTACTTGCAAACGCTTAAGCGCCTCTTTCTTACGTTGTTGAGAGGTCTCTTTTGACGCTTTAGCTCTAAGATCGTAGGAGAGTTGGTCGAGATTGACACGCTCCAACATCTTTAAGATAGCTTCGGCACCAATGTCAGACAAGAACTTCTCGCTATCGGTATCCTCGAGGTCCTTATTGCCCTCGGGGAGACCTGCCATACGCTCCAAATATTCCTCCTCAGTCATCAGATCACCGACAGCAAGATCTTCGTATGGACCCGGCTGTATCACCACATAATTTTCGTAGTAGATGATCTTCTCCAACTTCTTGGCAGGGATACCAAGTAGGTAGGCTATCTTATTGGGTACCGAACGGAAGAACCAGATGTGGACAACAGGCACCTCAAGTTTGATGTGTCCCATACGTTCACGCCTCACCTTTTTCTCCGTCACCTCCACCTGACAGCGGTCACAAACAACCCCCTTGTAACGGACACGCTTGTACTTACCGCAGTGGCACTCGTAGTCCTTGACAGGACCAAAAATACGCTCGCAGAACAAACCATCACGCTCCGGTTTGTACGTACGGTAGTTAATGGTTTCAGGCTTGGTCACTTCGCCGTGCGAGTTCTCGAATATCTCCTCAGGAGAGGCGATACCGATACGTATTTGGTCGAAGTTGGACTTAATCTTTGTATCTCTTATGAAAGCCATATATGTATATCAAAAAGGATCCGTGATGTTAAATCATTGAAGTTCGAAGCTCAAGCCGAGGCCTTTAAGCTCGTTGAGAAGCACATTGAGAGACTCCGGAATACCGGGAGTAGGCATAGGCGTACCTTTGACAATAGCCTCGTATGCTTTGGAGCGTCCTACCACGTCGTCACTCTTGATGGTCAATATCTCTTGCAACACATGGGCGGCGCCATAAGCCTCCAATGCCCATACCTCCATCTCTCCAAAACGCTGTCCTCCAAACTGCGCTTTACCACCGAGTGGTTGCTGAGTGATCAGAGAGTAAGGACCGATCGAACGAGCGTGCATCTTATCGTCCACCATATGACCGAGCTTGAGGAAGTAGGTCACACCGACAGTAGCCGGTTGGTCAAAACGCTCACCGGTCTCACCATCGTAGAGATAGATACGTCCGTTGCGAGGGATACGGGCCTTGTCCGTCCACTTGTTAAGGTCGTCAAGGTTGGCACCGTCAAAGATAGGCGTAGCAAACTTCACACCCAACTTCTTGCCGGCATAGCCCAATACCGCCTCAAAGATTTGACCCAAGTTCATACGAGAAGGCACACCAAGAGGATTGAGACACAAGTCAATAGGAGTACCATCCTCCAAGAATGGCATATCCTCGACACGCACCACCTTAGAGACAATACCCTTGTTACCGTGGCGTCCTGCCATCTTGTCACCCACCTGTATCTTACGCTTCTTGGCGATCAACACCTTGGCGTTTTGCAAGATACCGTTAGGCAACTCATCACCCAAGGTAGCGTCAAATTGCTTCCTTCGGTAATTGCTCTCTATCTCCTTGAGTTTCTTGATGTAATTAGACAACAATCGACTGATCAGTTCATTGGTGTGATCATCATTCGTCCAATTACTGAAAACCAACTCCTCATAATTGAGTTGCTCCAGGATGGTGTTATTAAACTTCACACCCTCCGCGACAACGGTAGCTCCCATATAATCACTGATGCCCTTTGAGAGCTTGCGGGAAGTAAGCTTGGAGAGTCGAGAGAGCATGACCTTTTTCAGTTCATTCTTCTCTATATTTTCATCCTCCTCCAATTTCTTCTTCAATTCGCGAGTAGCCACACGGCTATTCTTACCCTTAGGCACCTTGGAGAAGAGGTAAGTCTTGTACACCACACCGCTCAGTGAAGGATTGGCCTTGAGAGAAGCATCCTTGACATCACCGGCTTTCTCACCGAAGATGGCGTGCAACAACTTCTCCTCAGGAGTAGGATCACTCTCTCCTTTAGGTGTGATTTTACCTACCAGTATATCACCGGGATGTACGCGGGCGCCGACCCGAATGATACCACGCTCATCCAAATCCTTGGTAGCGTCTTCGCTCACATTAGGGATATCACTGGTCAATTCCTCACTACCACGCTTGGTCTCGCGAACCTCCAAATTATACTCATCTACGTGGATAGAGGTGAAGAAGTCCTCTTTTACCATCCGCTCACTAAGCACGATAGCATCCTCGTAGTTAAAGCCCTTCCAAGGCATATAGGCAACCGTCACGTTACGTCCCAAAGCCAACTCTCCGTTTTGAGTTGAATAACCTTCGGTTAGGATCTGACCGGTAGAGACCCGATCTCCCTTCATCACGATAGGCCGGAGGTCAATCGTAGTGCTTTGATTGGTCTTGCGGAACTTAGGCAACTCATAGGTCACCACCGCATCCTCAAAACTAACAAATTCCTCATCCTCCGTACGGTCATATCGCACCTTTATCTGAGTAGCGTCTACATACTCGATGACCCCCTCATGCTCGGCAGTGATCTGACTGCGAGAGTCCTTGATCACAACACCCTCAAGTCCCGTACCTACGATAGGTGCGTCCGTTTGGATCAGAGGCACAGCCTGGCGCATCATGTTAGATCCCATCAATGCACGGTTGGCGTCATCATGCTCCAAGAAAGGAATCAACGAAGCGGCGATAGAAGCAATCTGCATTGGAGAGACGTCCATCAGATCCACTTCGGAAGGAGGAACCACCGGGAAGTCCGAACCATAACGCGCCTTTACCGCCTCATTGACAAACTCACCCGGGTCATTGAGCGGTGCATTACCTTGCGCCACCGTCTTATCCTCCTCGGCCTCGGCGGTATAATACTCTACCCCCTCAGGCGAAAAGTCTACCTTGCCATCCACCACCTTACGATACGGTGTGGAGATAAAGCCGAGGTCATTGATCTTGGCATAGACACACAAAGAGTTGATCAGACCGATATTGGGTCCCTCAGGAGTCTCGATTGGACAGAGACGTCCATAGTGAGTATAGTGTACGTCACGCACCTCAAAACCTGCACGATCACGACTGATACCGCCGGGGCCGAGAGCCGAAAGCCTACGCTTGTGAGTGATCTCCGCCAGAGGGTTGGTCTGGTCCATAAACTGCGACAGCGGGTTGGTGCCGAAGAACGAATTAACCACACTGGAGATGGTCTTGGCATTAATCAAGTCCACAGGAGTAAAGACCTCATTGTCACGGACATTCATCCGCTCCCTTACCGTACGCGCCATACGAGAGAGACCAATGCTAAACTGTTGCGAAAGCTGCTCCCCCACAGTCCTCACACGACGGTTACTCAAGTGGTCGATATCATCAACCGACGCTTTGCCATTCTTTAGTACCACAAGATATTGAATGATTGCGGCTATATCCTGATTGGTCAACACCTTGATATCCTCGTCAATATCAAGATTGAGCTTCTTATTGATACGATACCTGCCGACATCACCCAGGTCATAACGTTTGTCCGAGAAGAAGAGGTTATTAATCACCTCCAAAGCCGAAGCCTCATCTACAGGATCTTGGCTTCGCAACTGTTTGTAGATGTGATATACCGCCTCCTTCTGAGAGTTAGACGGATCCTTCTGCAAAGTATTTGTGATGACGCTGTAATCCAAACCGGTATCACCGTCCGTCAGCAACAAAATAGTCTTGGCACCCGACTCAATGATTTGATTGATATTCTCTTCCGTAATCTCCTCGTCGCGATCCAAGATAATCTCATAACGATCCAAAGAAACCACCTCTCCGGTCTCTTCATCAACAAGGTCCTCCACCCAACTATTCAAAATACGCGCGGCGAGTCTGCGACCTAAAGCCTTTTTAAGAGACGCTTTGCTCACCTTGATCTCCTCGGCAATACCAAAGAGATTCAATATATCTTTATCCGTTTCATACCCGATGGCTCTAAGTAGCGTGGTCACAGGGAGTTTTTTCTTACGGTCGATATAAGCATACATCACATTACTGATGTCGGTAGCAAACTCGATCCAAGAACCCTTGAACGGAATGACACGAGCCGAATACAGCTTCGTACCATTATTATGGACACTCTCGCTAAAGAAAACTCCGGGCGAACGGTGCATCTGAGACACCACCACACGCTCGGCACCATTGATGATAAAAGTGCCTTGCGGAGTCATATACGGTATCTGTCCCAAATAGACATCCATCACAGAGGTATCAAAATCCTCATGCTCAGGATCGGTACAGTACAGCTTCATTTTAGCCTTTAAGGGCACATTGTAGGTCAGCCCGCGAGTAAAGCACTCCTCAATGGTATATCTTGGCGGATCTATAAAATAATCCAAGAACTCCAGCACAAAGTTATTGCGCGTGTCGTGGATCGGGAAGTTCTCCATAAAGACCTTATAGAGACCCTCATTCTTTCGCTTATCCGAAGGCGTATCGAGTTGCATAAAATCTCTAAAAGATTGCAACTGGATATCAAGGAAATCCGGAAAATCCAGAGGATTCTGAATCGCTGCGAAATTTACTCTCTGTGTACTATTTCTTGGGGACATAAAAAAACCTTAAAAGCCTAAAACTAACAAAGACACGAAAAGGTTAAGAACCCACTACCTCAATTTCGTGGGTTCTTAACCATCACCTGTATTATCTACAGGGGGGACAAAGGTAGATTACTGGATCTCTACTTCAGCACCGGCCTCCTCAAGAGCTGCCTTGAGGTGCTCTGCCTCTGCCTTGTCCACGCCCTCCTTAAGTTTAGATGGAGCAGCATCCACTAAGTCTTTCGCCTCCTTTAGACCTACGCCCATAGCTTCCTTAACAGCCTTAACCACTTGGAGCTTAGCGCCACCTGCAGCTTTAAGGATCACGTCAAACGCAGTCTTCTCCTCTGCAGCCTCACCGGCAGCAGCAGGTCCGGCAGCAACAGCCACAGCAGCAGCTGCAGGCTCGATGCCATACTCATCTTTAAGGATATTCTTAAGCTCAGTAACTTCGATTACAGTCAAGTTCACTAATTGTTCAGCAATAGCTTTGATATCTGCCATATTCTTATATACTAATTATGGTATTTATAAATCTTAATAAAACATCATTCGTAGCTCTGTTAGCTACGCATCCATACAGAGTTGCGTTCAGGCTCTATCAACCTCTCTCCTCGAGAGTTTGTAACAGACCGTGAATCGTACCACCGGCAGACTCCAATGCCGAAACAACGCCTTGGATAGGACCATCCAACAGAGATAGGATATCTCCGATGAGCTCCTCTTTGCTCTTGACATTGACAAGCTCCTCGAGCTTCTCAGCACCAAGATACAAGCTCTCTTGTACATATGCAGCCTTTAGCTCAGGCTTCGCCTTCTTATCAGGATTGGCAGGAGCATGCTCCTTGGTAAAATCCTTGATCAAACGAGCTGGCGCATTGGCGGTTTCCGCAAACATAATAGCGGTATTACCCTTGAGGTAAGGAAATAGAGGACTAAAAAGATCCTCATCCTTTTGAGTCAGAGCAATACGCACTAAGGAGTTCTTGACCATCATCAATTTGACACCTTTTTCAAAGCACAAACGACGAAGGTTGCTTGTTAAATCAGCCGGTAGAGCCTCAATATCGACCAAGTAGAAGTTTGGATACTGTTCTACAAGACCGAGGAGGTCAGAAACTACTGAATTCTTTTTTTCCTTTTTCATATACTACGAGTCTCCTTTTCTCTTAGTTGTTACTCAATCACATCAACGGAGCGAGGATCCACCTTGATACCAAGACTCATAGTACTTGACAGGAAAATACTCTTTATATAAGTACCTTTAGCAGCACTTGGCTTGAGCTTAACCAGTGTATTGATAAACTCACGCGCGTTATCAGCGATCTTGTCAGGGGTAAAAGACACTTTACCTATAGATGAGTGCACGATACCTGCCTTATCTACCTTAAAGTCTATCTTACCTTGCTTGACCTCACGCACTGCATTGCCAATGTCATTGGTTACGGTACCGCTCTTGGGGTTAGGCATCAGTCCGCGAGGACCCAATACACGACCCAAAGCACCGATCTTACCCATAACAGACGGCATAGTGATGATAACGTCTACATCAGTCCATCCACCCTTGATTTTCTCGATGTATTCATCAAGACCAACATAGTCGGCACCTGCTTCTTTAGCCTCAGACTCCTTATCTGCGGTACATAATACCAGCACCTTAGTCTCCTTACCGGTACCGTGTGGCAAAGATACCACACCGCGCACCATCTGGTTGGACTTACGAGGGTCAATACCCAAGCGGACATCCACGTCTACAGAAGCGTCAAACTTTGTTGTTGTAATCTCTTTTACAAGAGCAGATGCTTCCTTCAGTGAATAAACTTTTCCGGGTTCTACCTTACTCAAAGCCAACTTCTGATTCTTCGTTAATTTACTCATAATGCATCAATTGTCTTTGATTATTGTACATCCTCAGGAAAAGCGCCCTTAACAGCAATACCCATACTTCTTGCAGTACCTGCAACCAATCTCATAGCACTTGCGAGAGTAAAGCAGTTCAAGTCAGGCATCTTGTCCTGAGCGATTGCTTTGACATCATCCCATGTGACGGTTGCCACCTTTTTACGGTTAGGCTCTGCACTACCACTCTTCTTCTTAGACTTCTCGAGCAGCTGAACAGCCACAGGAGGGGTCTTTACCACAAAGTCAAACGACTTATCGGTATAGTAGGTAATGATCACCGGAAGTACCTTACCGGCACTGTCTTGGGTTCTGGCGTTAAATTGCTTGCAGAAGTCCATGATGTTAATACCCTTGGATCCAAGAGCAGGACCAACAGGAGGAGAAGGATTAGCCGCTCCACCCTTAATTTGCAGCTTTAGCTGACCAGCAACTTCTTTTGCCATGTTAAAACACTTTTACAAATTAAAAACTCACTCGTAGAAAAGTTAACGCGAGCACTTAGACAACCACATTCGCCATTTGCGGCACCCGTAGACACCAAAATACGCAACCTTATGCGATAGTGTAACAATAGATATCTACTGAGCTTCTACTCTAAGTTATGACAGACTCTCCTTTTCCACTTGCACAAAATCCACCTCCATAGAGGTCTCTCTTCCAAATACTTTGACCAGTATTTTGAGCTTCTTACGATCCTCCAACACCTCGGTCACCTCTCCAAAGAAACCGGCAAATGGTCCGAAAACCACCTTGACACGCTCTCCCTCAGAGAAGTCCATTACCGTTGCGTCCGGAGCCTCGGTCAGCTCGTCTACCAAACTCTTCATCTGATCCACATCCGCTTGACTTAAAATCTCCGGATGGTCGTCGTCAGAACCGAGAAATCCTAATACATTAGGGATACGACGAAGTGTAAACTGGGTCTCTCCCACCAATCGTGCCTGAACAAACACATATCCGGAGTAATAAGGACGAGTACGCTCTACACGACCACCCTTCGCACTCTTATTGAGTTGATAGTAAGTCTCCATAGGCACTAATACTTCGCCCACATGCTCCTTGAGTACGGGAACGGCATCCCTCATACTCTCGATATACGTTTCTACGTCCTGTTCCTTACCGGTGATGGTACGGAGGACATAGTAATTCATTGATTGGTCATCCATTAGAAAATTGTTGGTAAAAAGATTTACAACTCGTCGATATTAGATCAACCAGCCGTAAATACTTGTCATAATAAATTCGAAAGCCTTGTCCACCAAGAAAATGAATACTGACATAACTATGGAAGCAGATAGTACCAGTACCGCACTGCTCGAAAGCTCCTTCTTGGTTGGCCAAGTAACTTTGTAACGCAGCTCATCGAAGCATTCGCCCACATATTTCGCTGTCCTTACAAAGATATTGGATTTCTTTTGGTCAGTCATATAACCGATAGTCTATATTACTATAATACAAAAAAGCACGGGCAGAAAGGTTCGAACTCTCGACACCTGGTTTTGGAGACCAGTGCTCTACCAACTGAGCTATGCCCGTGTAAATTCAAAGTATAGAGATAGGAGGAGAGGGACTCTCACCCTACTCTATACTTTGAAGATATATGTTAGATCTTTACAAAGATCGCTGACGATTAGTCAAGCAACTCGGTGATCTGACCTGCACCTACTGTACGTCCACCCTCGCGGATTGCGAAACGAAGACCGAGGTTACAAGCAACTGGGTAGATAAGATCTACAGTGATGGTTACGTTATCACCCGGCATCACGATCTCTTGACCCTCCGGAAGAGTGATCTCACCGGTCACGTCAAGCGTACGGATAAAGAACTGTGGACGATACTTGTTCTTAAATGGAGTGTGACGACCACCCTCCTCTTTCTTCAACACGTACACCTCAGCCTTAAAGCGAGAGTGAGGCTTCACACTACCCGGCTTACAAAGCACCATACCACGCTTGATATCATCCTTATCAACACCACGGAGGAGCAGACCTACGTTATCACCGGCCTCACCCTCATCGAGGATCTTACGGAACATCTCAACACCGGTAACCACTGACTTCATCTTCTCAGCGCCAAGACCGATGATCTCAACCTCATCACCTGTGTGGATCACACCTGTCTCGATACGACCGGTAGCAACAGTACCACGACCGGTGATAGAGAAGATATCCTCAACAGGCATCAAGAAATCCTTATCGATATCACGAGGAGGAAGTGGAATCCACTCATCAACAGCGTCCATCAACTGACGTACTGCATCCTCCCATTGAGCCTCACCATTGATAGCACCAAGAGCAGAACCACGGATCACAGGAGTATTGTCACCGTCAAACTCATAGAAGCTAAGAAGCTCACGGATCTCCATCTCTACAAGCTCAAGCATCTCCTCGTCGTCTACCATATCGCACTTGTTTACAAACACAACAAGACGAGGTACGTTTACCTGACGAGCCAAAAGGATGTGCTCACGAGTTTGTGGCATAGGACCATCAGTAGCAGCCACCACAAGGATAGCACCGTCCATCTGAGCGGCACCGGTAACCATGTTCTTCACATAGTCGGCGTGACCGGGACAGTCTACGTGTGCATAGTGACGGTTGGCAGTCTCATACTCAACGTGCGAAGTATTGATAGTAATACCTCTCTCCTTCTCCTCAGGAGCGTTGTCGATAGAGTCATAAGAGCGGAGCTCAGTATGACCATCCCTTGCCAGAACGGTAGTGATAGCAGCAGTAAGAGTAGTCTTACCGTGATCCACGTGACCGATCGTACCGATATTCACGTGGGGCTTCGACCTATTAAAATGTTCTTTTGCCATAGTTCAATAACAATAAAATATATTTGAGTTTCTAATATTTAATCTCTCTCAAGACGCACCGAAGCACCGATTACATTTTAAGGCATACCTCCCTATCACATCTATGCCCAAGACCCTACAACCCTTTTTCAGGAATAAGATCCGGACACTCACTCCACGCACCTTGCATATACTTGAGCCGATGCCGGGACTTGAACCCGGGACCTCTTCCTTACCAAGGAAGTGCTCTACCGCTGAGCTACATTGGCAATTTATTTGAGCGGAAGACGGGGCTCAAACCCGCGACCCTCAGCTTGGAAGGCTGATGCTCTATCAACTGAGCTACTTCCGCAATTATCATCTTCCACTCCGACCTAAACCGGTCGCGAGGATCTGTGGGCAGTGATGGATTCGAACCACCGAAGGCTAAGCCAGCTGAGTTACAGTCAGCCCCATTTGGCCACTCTGGTAACTGCCCCAAACGACTAACTTACAGACAACCCCACCTCCGTAAGGGTACTAAATGTAAGCTAAACTGGTTGCAAAGATACGTAATCTATTTCTTTTTACCAAATATTTCCAACACTTTTTACCGCCCACAGGCTCAAAACACCAATACCACCCCCTCATAATGTTTTGATAATACGACTATTGAGCATAGAGATCATAGATAAAATAGGGAGAGGGATCCAAAACAGCGAACCGTTCGTTAGCGCTACATGCGGTCAGGGCAAACAGCAAACTCGTAAACATTAAACGAGGGTGCATCGCTACTAATGTTTTGACGCACCCTCGTTTGACAGTTGTTATGCCGATGATTACATCATACCGCCCATGTCAGGGGTAGGCATCATTGGCGGGTTCTTCTCCGGCAAATCGGTGATGACGCACTCGGTAGTCAAGAACATACCGGCAATACTTGCGGCATTCTCGAGAGCTACACGCGCCACCTTGGTCGGATCAATAACTCCGGTCTCTGTGAGGTGCTCATACTTGTCGGTACGGGCATTGTAGCCAAAGTCATCTTCGCCCTCTTTGAGTTTTTGTACCACAACGGCACCTTCCTTGCCGGCATTGGCCAAGATCTGACGAAGCGGCTCTTCGATCGCTCTACGGATGATTTCGATACCGGTCTGCTCATCGTCGGTCTCACCCTTGAGACCCTCGAGAGCTTTAGATGCACGGATATAAGCGACACCGCCACCCGGCACGGTACCCTCTTCGATTGCAGCACGCGTAGCGCTCAGAGCATCCTCTACACGGTCTTTCTTCTCCTTCATCTCCACCTCGCTTGGGGCGCCGACATAGAGTACCGCCACGCCGCCGGCGAGCTTCGCCAAACGCTCCTGCAGTTTCTCCTTGTCATAGTCCGAAGTTGACGCCTCGATCTGATTTTTGATCACTTGTACACGCGCTTGGATATCCTCCTTAGCACCGCCGCCATTAACAATGGTGGTGTGATCCTTATCTATGGTCACCTTCTCCGCCTCACCGAGCATCTCCATAGTCGCCGCCTCAAGATTGAGACCGGTCTCCTCAGAGATTACGGTACCGCCGGTCAGGATAGCGATATCTTCGAGCATCGCTTTACGACGATCGCCGAAGCCGGGCGCCTTGACAGCCGCCACTTTGAGCGAACCGCGCAGACGGTTGACTACCAATGTAGCAAGCGCCTCGCTCTCGATATCCTCAGCAATGATCAGGAGACCGCGACCGGTCTGTACCACCTGTTCAAGGATGTGGAGGATCTCTTTGAGGGTGCTGATCTTCTTGTCATAGATCAAGATGTAAGGATTCTCAAACTCCACCAACATCTTCTCGGTATTGGTAGCGAAGTAAGGAGAGATATAGCCTTTATCAAACTGCATACCCTCAACCACCTCCACAGTGGTCTCCATACCTTTGGCCTCCTCAACTGTGATGACGCCCTCCTTTTTCACCTTCTTCATAGCCTCGGCAATCAGTTTACCGATGGTCTCGTCACCATTGGCAGAGATCTTGGCTACGTGCTCAATCTTGGCAAGATCGTCACCCACTTCCTTGCTCTGCTCTCTGAGCGAAGCCACTACGGTAGCTACCGCCTTGTCAATACCGCGTTTGAGCTCCATAGGATTGGCGCCGGCAGCCAGGTTCTTGATACCCACATTGACTATGCTCTGTGCCAGTACGGTGGCTGTAGTAGTACCGTCACCCGCATCATCATTGGTCTTGCTTGCCACTTCCTTGACCAACTGGGCGCCCATGTTCTCAAACGGATCCTCCAACTCGATCTCTTTGGCCACCGACACACCGTCCTTGGTGATGTGGGGTGCGCCAAATTTCTTGTCTATAATTACATTACGACCCTTAGGTCCGAGAGTTACCTTTACCGCATTAGCGAGCTGATCGACACCGCTCTTGAGTAGATCGCGCGCCTCAGTCTCAAACTTAATTTGCTTTGCCATATTTAGTTGTTTACCTTAATTATTCAATAACTGCCAAAACGTCGCTCTGACGCATCATGATATACTTTTTGCCCTCCAATTCCAATTCAGAACCGGCATACTTGCCGTAAAGCACACGGTCACCCTTTTTGAGGAGCATCTTTTCGTCCTTGGTACCCTCACCGGTAGCTTCTACTACACCTTGTAGGGGCTTCTCCTTGGCCGAATCGGGGATAATGATCCCACTCGCTGTCCTCTCCTCTGCCTCGGCAGGTACTACCAGTACTCTGTCCGCCAATGGTTTGATAGTCATATTTGTATTCAATTAAAAAGTTTAACTTCAATCATATTTCTGCAGCGGTAAATGAAATAAGCGTGCCAAACCGTCCTACATCAAGTCCAACTGACAAAAGCGACAACGCCAACAGTTATTATTGGCAGGGCAAAGGCTAAGGCATCACCTTGACCCTATTATTAAGGTAGTGGTTGGGAGTTTGGAGCAAGACCTTGACCATACCGCTCGCAGATTGCGGCAAAGTCACTACCGCCGATTGCTCTTTGAGACGGACCGTGCCCACCTCTTGGTAGCTGTCCCGGCCTCCCGTATTGTATCGGTCGGTAAATGCCACAGATACACGCGCCGTAGCGTCGGTATTTAAGTCGACCGCATCCCACGAGAGGAAGAGGTGGCGGTCATCTATAAGGCGACAAGTGAGGTTGACGGCATCCACTTCCGAGAGCAGCGACACTCCGTCTATCTCCCTTGCCACTTCGTCGGGGATAGATACCCCCATGTGCTCGGCAATCGTGGGGGTCACATCGGTATTGGCGACCCTGAAGTTACGCGCATAGTTATTGACCTCCTTGTTAATGACCACCCAAGTGTTGCGTTCCGCCTCACTCTGTCCGCCATGATGGGTGTATACAAAAGGGGTCCTGCCGTGGTCGGTGACTACGAGCACCAACCAATCCTCTTGATACGCCTCCTCTCTCTGACGAACCGCATCATAGATCAGACCGACCAAGGCATCGGTAAAGACGATACCGTTCCTAAACGGTTCGCTCTTACCGTGCATATGACTCACATCGTCGGTGTATTGCAGATAGACCCAGGTAAGGTCGGGCGCCTCCTTGGCGATACACTTCGCCGCCTCCAAAGCGACGTGGGTATCAATCCTTTTAATGTAGTTGCTCACCTTGTCGTGCGGGTATTGGACGGTATCGTGTTCCAAGCCGTCAAAGTGGTAATCAAACCTCAGACGGTTGGTCGCTTCGAGACCTGCCCCAAGCAGTTTGGTGCGGTTGTCCAACCAAGTGGAGAAGATTGCCGTCTTCCCCTCCGGATAGGCATCCTGATAAAGTCTAAAGATGGAGGGGTAGTTATAATTGACCGCCTTTAGGCTGTTGTCATACACATTGTTTTTATTGCCCCAAGTACCGGTCACCGTAGCGGCGTAGCCGTTGGAGGAGATGGTTGGCGTCTCCGAAGCCCCGCCCCGCTCGCCGCCTACGTAAGAGGGGAGGTAGTGACCTTGTGCCGTTATCCTGTCCAAGTTAAGAGTGGGTGTACTCAATACCATCTCCTCCGGGATGCCGTCTACAATGATCAACACCGCTTTTTTAGGCTGTACCTGTGCGCTTGCGGCCATCCAACACCCCATTAATAGACTTATAATTAGTAGTAACTGACGTCTCATATCATTCATCATCTTATTAATTCCAACCAAATAGCTGTGGTCCTAAATTATCGTTTAGCGACATCTCCTTTGCAGGGATAGGGCGGTAGTAGTACTTGGGTACCTCAAACCTGCCCATCGTGGTTGCGGTGACAATCACTCCCTTATCCCCCTCGGACAGATAGACCGTGGCACGGCTGTCCGAGATAGGGCCGGTACGGTAATATACCAGTTTTTGACCCAAGCTATTGACCTCCTTGTCATCATCCGCGGGGATATCTTCGGAAGTGGAAATCAGGTGGATGTCCTCGATACCGTCACCGTTGAGGTCAAACTTGCCGAGGCTCGGGAAGTAGAGACCTTCCGGCACACGCTCCAAGACCTTGCCGGCGCCCCAACGCATCAAATCATCATAACGGTGTCCCTCAAAAGCCAACTCCACACGACGCTCTCGCCTCACCTCTTGGAGCAAAGGCGAAATATCGCCATACTTGGATACCGACAACGGCTCCGGCATAGGCGACATATCAAAGTCCGGCATACCCACACGGCGTCTCAAGAGATTGACCGTCCTATCCGCCACATTTTTATCAAACGTCCCCAACTCCGCCATCGCTTCGGCATAGTTGAGCAGCACCTCGGCATACCTCAGCACCGGATAGTCTCTCTGATCCTGCACCTCCCTCTCCTTGTTGTTGGTAAAGCCCTTGATCAAATGGTAGCCGGTAAAGTTTTTATTAAGCTGTTGTACATAGAGACCGGCACCCGATACATAGGTATTGGTCTGCAACAGCTCCCAACCGGGATAGGCATAGGTCTGACTCAGTCTGGGGTCGCGGTTCTCAAACTCCTTGACAAACTCAAACTCCCGGTACCCCTCTTGCGAAGAGTAGTAACTGCCGTCCCTCATCAGATAAGCCTGCAACAGATCCTTGGCGGGCGAAGGCTCGTAGTTACCGAAGTTCCACTCACTGGTACCCGCCTTGACCTCCTTGCCGTCGTAGTAGGTGACCAGTATCATCTCGGGATTGCCGCTGAGGTCCGTACTCCTAAACAGCTCCAAATAATCACTATCGATATCACCCGTGGAGTGGATCGCAAAGACATTGGCATCCATAACCTCCTTAGCTTTGTCTCTCGCCAATTGCAAGAATGCCGTCGCGGTAGACTCCAACTTCAACTCCGGGTGGTACTTGCGGAACGTCCCCTCATAGAGCGCATCACGAGAGTAGTAGGTCAGCACCGTCCACTTATCTACCGCGCCGTCAGGTTGGTCGGCCCTCACGTGCTTGGCGGCAAATTCGTAGTCCGCCATCAGTCGTTCTACCACCAAGCTCCTTGGATCTCTGCCCTTAAAGAGCAGTTCCTCGTTATCCGCTTCGATATAGTCATCGTACCAAGGGATGTCGGAGTAGCGTTTTACCATCCCCATATAGAATCGAGCGCGGAAGAAGCGTGCCACACCGATATAGTGGTTTTTGACCTCATCGGGAATCGGCGCCTCTTGGGCGTGTGACAAAAAGAAATTGATTTCCTTGAGTCTGGACCAGCTCCACCCGCCGGTGATGGTAGAGGAGTTAGGGGCGGGCGCCAGCATGATGTTCTTAATCTCCACACTGCCCGACGTGGTCGCTTGGTTGTCCGTACCTCCGTCGGCGGCATAGTTACCGTGACCGGGGAAGTTGTACAATCCGTAGATGTACATCTTGAGGTCTTCTTCCGAATTAAAGAAGTTAGAGGCACCGATCTCCGTCTTGGGTTGCCGGTTCATAAACGCATCGTTGCAACCGGTCAATAGTAGCGCGGAGAGTAACAAGAGGGGTAATATGTATCTTTTCATTGTACTAATCATTAACTTCTAAAACGTTAGGTTGAGTCCTACAATATATTGCCTGTTAAATGGATAAGTATATCCATTGTCACTGCTTTCGGTGATCGCTTCGGGGTCAAAATAGTTCCTCACACCGCTCCACTCGTACAGATTGTCGGCACTGACAAACAGTCTCAGACGATTGATGTTGATCTTCTCAGTCCATTGCTCAGGGAGCGTGTATCCCAATGTGATGTTTTTGACCCTCAAATAAGCGCCGCTCAGTAGGTGACCGGTCTGAGGAATAGCCATACCCATCGCCTTGTCAATGGTGGTACCGAGGTTTCGGTCCGCCAACCAAGATTGCAACACGGGGTATTGGGAGTCTAAGTTTTGATCCGCCAAGCCGGCATCAATATAGGCTTGAGAGTGCTTGGCGCGCTCCACCTCACTGTCCGCCACAGGGCGGTAATAATCATAGATATGCGTCTGACCGCCCGCATAAGGCTGTTGGTAAAAACTCCAGTAGAGGAAATGGAGCGGATAGTAGTCCCGCTTGCCTATACCTTGGAGAAAGAGCGAGAAGTCGATCCCTTTCCAACCGGCCGTAAACGTGAAGCCGTACCTAAATCTTGGCGAAGCGTTGCCGATGACCGATAGATCCTTAGGGTCGTCGACCGTCATACCCTTAGTGATACGGCCGTCTCCGTCGAGGTCTTTGTACTTGGGCCAGCCGGGGACAATAGAGAGGGCGCCCCAAGGAATGATCTCGCTCTCGTCAAGAGCGGCGATCTCCTCTTTGTCCTTAAATAGGCCGTCACTCTGCAAGCCCCATATTTCGCCCAGCTCCTGACCTACATAATATTGTGTCAGCAGACGGTTGGGGTTGTCAAAACGGGTGATCCACGAGCGGGTATCCGATAGAGTAAAGCGGGCGCCGAGCTCCAGCGGACTGTCCATCACCGTCAAATGATCGGTATAGCTCACGCTCAACTCCCAACCGTTGGTTTTGAGATCGGCGGCATTTTCTTTAGGGGAAGCGGCACCCAAGACGCCGGGCAGCTCTTTACCCGGTACCAACATCCCTTGAGTGTCTCTGCGGTAGATGTCAAAAGTGAGGTTGAGTCGATTGCTCAAGAAGCCCAGGTCGACACCCAAGTTCTTCGTATTCACCTGTTCCCACGTATAGTTGGGCGATACCAAGCCGGGCGCGCCTATGATCTGAGGCCTCACTCCGTCAATCAGGTAGCCCGAAGTACCGGGCGACATAGATGGAATATAGCCGAATGCACTCACCTGTTGGTTACCGAGCGAACCATACGAAGCTCTCAACTTAAATTGGCTCACCACCGAGGTCAACGGCTCAAAGAACGGTTCCGAATCTACACGCCAAGCCAAAGAGAAGGAGGGGAAGAACCCAAAACGGTTCTCTTTTGGAAATCTTGACGAACCGTCGTACCGACCGTTGAGCTCGACAATATAGCGTCCCTCGTAGATGTAATTGAGCCTATAGAAAAGACCCCTGATCGCCCAAGAACTGTAATTCTCATCTACGTTGGGCAGACCCGTTGCCAATGAGATGGTGGGGAAAGAGGAGGAGATCAGCCCCTCTCGCTCCGCCTTGACCCAGTTATACACATTATTCTCTTGGTTAAATCCAAGGATGGCAACCACATTGTGTTTGTCGGTAGTCCAATTAAAAGTACCAAACAGATCCAATACCTGATACACATCAGTCGCATAGGTGCGGTAAGCCATGCTCTCGCCCTCCTCACGCACATCGTCCGGACCGTACCCGATTTTATATTTGGTTTTGCTGTAGTTGTAATCGTTAAATCCCTTGCGGTAGGAGTAGTTGGCATTGACCTTGAGCAGGTCGTTAAACAAACTCAGCTCGGCGCCGAACGTGGTTTGGAATCGGTCTTGCTTATAGAGGTCGTTACCGCCGTCTTGCAGTCGGGCCATCAACCGCCCCACACCCGAGTTGGCCCAAGTGCCGTCGGGATTGACATCGTAATCGCTGGGTGCCAAGTTGTAAAACAGCGACATATCGGCGTTCCAGAAATACCCCGGTTTCTCACGTTGGGTCGATGAATAGGTGGTATTGTTGCTGACGGTCAGCCGGTCGGTCACTTTGTAACTCCCCTTGGCACGCATGGCGTAGGAGAGGTAGTTGTCCTTCTCTACCAAGTGGGCGAGCAAACCGTCTTCTTGGTTAAAGCCGCCCGACAAGTAGTACGAACTTTTTTCCGAACTGCCGGAGATAGAGAGTTGGTGCGCTTGCGAGAACGTCGCTTTGTTGAGGAAATGGGCCGTCCAATCCTGACCTCCCATATACTCCCATTGGGTTTCGTCCAAAGGGTTGAGACGCACCGACGGAGTACCCTCCGGATTGTCAGACTTTTGCCTCGCCCACTCCAAACGCTCGTCACTGGCCACGTGACCTCCGCTCCACGGCGTATTGAGCACCGCTATGTTTTTGGTCTTGAGGTAGATGTAGGGATCCCCCGACTTGGCAGGCAAGATAGAAGGACGTTTCCACATCAGGTGGTTGTTGTAGCCCACCTGTATGCCCTCCACCCGCTTGCCCGACTTGGTGGTCACCAAGATGACACCAAAGGCGGCACGAGCGCCGTAGATAGCTGCAGACGCCGCATCCTTGAGTACCGAGATCGAAGCGATATCCTCGGGCAGCAGACGGTTGAGTTCGTCAGCGCTTGCCGACACCCCGTCAATCAGCAACAGAGGCTCACCGCCGTTGATAGAGGTCATACCTCTCACATTGATTTTGGCCGCCTTACCCGGTTCGCCGCTCGTAAAGTCAATGTTGAGGTTGGGGATCATACCTTGCAGCCCTTGCGAGATATTAGACATCGGACGTTGCTCCAAAGTCTTGGTGCTCAATTGGTCAACGGCACCGGAGAGATTGACCTTTGCCTGCGTGCCATAGCCGACCACCACCAATTCCTCAAGTAGTCCTTGGTCTTGGATCAAAGTGATGACAAAAGGGTTTTGCCCGCTCCACACCACTTTGGCAGTCGTATAGCCTATGTACGAAATCTCCAATTCGGCACCGTCAGGTGCGGAGATATTAAATTCGCCGTCGATATTCGTGGCGGCTCCCTCACCGCCGGCCCTGTATTTAACGATGGCGCCAATGATAGGTTCGCCATTCTCATCCTTTACCTGTCCTTTGACTATCGTGTCAGCTGCAAAGAGGGGGCCGACACCAATAAAAATAGCGGACAAGAGCGAGATAAACCTTAAGAAAAATTGATTCCTCCGTTCCATTTAGTTAATAATCAGCTTAAGAATAGATCATTCATTAAAATATTTTTGACGCAAATATAGTTTCCCGCAGTTAACCGGCAGTGAAACGCAAGTTACATTTCAATGAACACCCAACAACCCCGGTAGTCAATTAGATGCAGCCCCTCCGAGGTAATTCATCTTTTCCGGGTGTCATATATATATGGTGTAAGGTGAAAACGACGGCGACCTCGGAGGGGGTGGAATCTTGATGCCTTTGGGTCAGAAGCCCTATCGGCATTAGCCGGGAGGTATTGATGCCTCCTCCGATATTTTGCGTGATATGATTATTACTGCGATCTGTTTGGCTTGCTCACTCCATCACCCGAAATGTCGGTTTAGCCATATAGAAATGGTGTAATGTCTAAACAACGGTGTCCCCACCCGTCGTATCACACACATATATATGGTGTGGTAACGTTGAAACGACGGTAATCCCGGGGGTCGCATCTAAATAGCTGTTCGTCAATGATGCCTTTCTCCCAAAGCCGATAAACATCATTGACATCGGAAAAACAAGCATCACCTCCACCACCGATCGTTAGGTCGCACCACCAATTTTCACCGAAATGGGTTGTATTTTTATACATTTGGGGCATTTGGAGGGAGGGGAATCAACCTCTCTCGTAACCGATTGGTTTATACGGGTGTAGGGGAGACCCGAACTTAGCCGAAGTTAGACGGCCGACTCGCCGCGGTTAGTCGGCCGACGGGACAGAGACGAGACCGCATATTAACCGCGGCGAGTCGGCCGACTAACTTTGGTGAGGTTACTACCCCTCCCAACCCACTGTATTATAAGCCATTACAAAATCATTGATTTTGGCGTAGCGGATTGACGTGAGTATGGATTGTGATAATACATTTAACGTATATTAGATATATATAAGACGGATCAGAGGGGTAGAGAGAGTGAAAGTTCGAGGAGGGAGGGCAATGGCGATGTCGGCTGTTGGGTATAGATGTAGTGTGACGCACGCAGGTGGTATTGGACTTTCGAGCTTTGGTATTGGAGTACGGCTGTGGCGCGCCACCCTCTGCCCCTCAACATTGGAGCGTAGTACATCAGCGGCATATAGGGTTGATCCGCCCTTACAACTCCGCCGTCGGCGAAAAAATACTGTAACCCTCCCTCAAAGCCGGTTCCGTTGATGCTCCGGTACTTGACCCTGCCGAATGCACTCCGGATCGATTGGTCCGAACCGACGTGAGTGAGGGTGCCCCCGACTCTCATCGACCATAGGTTGCCGATGGCACGTTGGTAGGTGGCTCTGATAGAGAGGCGTGGCGGACGTGTGGTCGTTCGGGTGTACTTGACCCGACTCCGGAAGCTCTTGCCTTCGTACCGATAGTTGGCTTTTGCCATCGCCGCCCACCCATTTTCGGCTTTGCCTGCTCCTCCCTCAGGTTCTATTTTCCGAAACAAATCGAAGTAGAGCAACCCTTGCCACCATCTGGCCAATTCGCCCGACCAAATCATCTTTACCCCCATTTCGTTACGTTGGTTCGAATAAAAAGTATCCCCCCATCCGTGGGGGCTATAATGGTCGCCCCCGAAGTAACGACCGATCACGGTCCATTGTCCTCGGTAGTCATTGAAGTAGGAAAGTGCAAGCGTACTCGAGATACGGGATTTGGGCGCCATAAGCGACTCGCCTGTCAATAGCCACGCTCCTTGGGCATAACGGAAGTGGAATGCCGCACTGCGATTGAGCTGTCTATCCGGGTGGAGTCGGTAAGCGGAGAGAGGTTGCCACTCGGGGGTACGGTACCTGACGAGCAGTGCCGACAGCCCCATTTCCCAACCTCCCTGCCGATAGGTCAAGAGCGCTCCTGCATTGGAGCGCAACGCTCGGTGCCTGTGTTGCCGCTCGGCACGGGTACGGTGCTTCCCTCCGTAATAGAGTGTAACCACCCGCTGCCGTTCTATCCGTGCGTCCATAGGTTCGATGCCGTAAAAAGCCCCCACGTTGACAGCTCCTACACCCCATTGGGCCGCCGCTCCACGCATAAAACCGTACTCTCTAAAACTACGGTGAGACTTAAAGAAATGAGGATCAACTTTGGGCGCTTGACCGGTCATCTCGGCAAAAGAGAAGTAAGACCTCCCCTGCCCCAAATGGTGTCCCAACCCGCTATTGACTCGGAAATCTCCCAAGTGGAGTGACCATTGATCCGCCCTGTATTGATAGGAGAGTGAGAGATAATCGACACCTCCTTGCCGGATGGGCAGTAGCGTTTCGCCCCTATCTTGCTCGACCCGCACCGACCATTGATGTCGGTTGCCCCAAGCACCGTCATATCTGACGCCCCAACCGACCCCCTTATATTGATCGCGACCAAAGGGCAAAGCCGCCTCTACTTGTCCCCAAATCTGCTGCCGCAACACTGTTTCGGACTCATAAGTGGGTCTCACGGTGGTTAAGAAGGGGGTCAGATAAGGGAGGAAAGCGAGCGGCGCTCCTTGTACCGCCTTTAAATCGTAGAGCGTCTTGAAGTGACCTTGCCGAGACCGCTGTAATAGGAGGTTTCGGATAAAGAAATTGTCAAAGAAAGGGATGCGCGTCAACTCCGCTGCCGTTGCGGTATTGATATCAACGGGGCGGACAAGGAGTTCGGACAGCCGCTCACCCGCTGCTTCGGCATCGGCATCGTCGGGCAATAGGTCAATCAACTGAGCTATTGCCTCTCCCCGTTGCAACTCTTGTGCCGACACAGAGCGGGCGAAAAGAGAGAGCCCCAACACTATGCAGAGGACCCGAACCGCTTTCACACCACAGGCCACATCAATGGCGGATCAGAGGTGGGTTAATGGGCTTCCAACCAATTCTCCCCCACACCGACATCGACCACCAAGGGCACCCTCAGGTCGGGACAGATCCCCTCCATCTCCTCACGTACCATGGCGGTCAGTGCCTCCAACTCCTCTTTGGGGCAGGAGAAGTTGAGTTCGTCGTGTACCTGTAAAATCATCTTGGCGCCGAAACCTTCCTCCTTGAGCCGTCTCTGTATCCTGATCATCGCCACTTTGATGATGTCTGCGGCGGAGCCTTGCAACGGTGCGTTGATGGCATTGCGCTCGGCAAAACTACGCACCACACTGTTACGGGCGTTGATGTCTTTGAGGAAACGGCGACGTCCCATGATCGTCTCTACAAACTCCTGCTCTTTGGCTCGCTCCACAATATCTTCCATATACTTTTTTACCGCCGGGTAGGTGCGGAAATAGCCCTCTATCAGCTCTTTGGCTTCGCCGAAGGAGATGCCCAAACGGCTGCTGAGCCCGTACGAAGAGATGCCGTAGATGATACCGAAGTTGGCGGTCTTGGCCCTGCGACGCAATTCGGCAGTGACCTCATCGGGTGTGGTGTGGTAGATCTTGGAGGCGGTAAGGGCGTGTATGTCCACACCGTCGTTAAATGCCCGGATCATCACTTGGTCATCGGCGAAGTGCGCCATAAGTCGCAACTCTATCTGGGAATAGTCTGCCGAGACGTAGACCTCCCCTTTTTCCGGATGCAGAGCGGTAAAGGCTTTGCGTATCTGTCGACCGTCTTCGTCCCGTACCGGTATATTTTGGAGGTTGGGATCGGTGCTTGACAGACGCCCCGTAGCGGTAGCGGTCTGATTGTATGTGGTGTGGATGCGACCGGTCTGTTTATTGATCAAGAGCGGCAGCGGCTCGATATAGGTGCTCACCAACTTCCTAAGTCCGCGGTACCGCAATATCATCCCGACCACCGGGTGCAGGTGGGCTACTTTTTGCAACTCCTCCTCTCGTGTCACGTACTGCCCGGTCTTGGTTTTCTTGGGGTTTTCGACCAATTGCAGGCGGTCAAAAAGCAACTCGCCCACCTCTTTGGGAGAATTGATGTTAAACACTTCTCCACCGGCCGAATTGTAAATGGCCCGCTCCAATTGCTCCAACTCGTCATAGAGTTCTCTGACCGTCTCGGTCAGCACCTTGGTATCCAATTTGACACCGGTCTGCTCCATCGTCAACAGCACCTCCATCAGCGGCATCTCTATTTGATAAAAGAGCTCTTCCAACCCCTCTCGTTTCAGCTCCTCTCGGAGTTTTTCATAGAGTCGGAGGGTGATATCGGCATCTTCGCACGCATATTTATAGACCTCTTGGGGCGATAGCTGTTGCATACTCTTTTGCTTTTTGCCTTTTGGCCCTATCAGCTCCTCTATCGGCTGCGGTCTGTAGCCCAAGTAGCTCTCCGCCATGGCGTCCATACCGTGTCTCAGTTCGGGCTGTATCAGATAGTGGGCAATCATGGTGTCCCAAAAGGGGGCTACCGCCTTGATGCCGTACCGCTCGATCATTTTGAGGTCAAATTTGAGGTTTTGTCCCACCTTCAGTATCTCGGGATTGGCAAACGCTTCGGCAAAAGGATCCAACTGCATACGCGCCTCCATTGGCAATTGAGAGAGCGGTATGTACCACGCCTCTCCCGGCTCTATGGCAAACGAAATCCCTACAATATCGGCACTCATACCATCCAATCCGGCGGTCTCCGTATCAAATGCAAAGATAGGGACTTCGGAGAGCCGTTTGGCCAACGCCTCGATCTCCTCAGCCGATTCCACTAAATGGTATTTGGCATCGGTATCCGCCATGGTGTCATACTTACTCTCTACCTTGGGGGCATCGGCAGTTTGGTCAAAGAGCGACAACGGACGACTCTGTGCCGTCCCCTTGGCGAGTCCGTACTCCTCTTGCAGCTTGCCGAGCTTTGACCGGAATTCCAGTGCCTCGTAAATATCGACCAACGCCTGCAAGTCCTTGGGCTGAGGCTCCATCTCCGACAAATCGTAAGTGATCGGTACATCGGTACGGATGGTGACCAAGTCGCGAGACAGTGCCAACTGTTCCCGACCCGCCATCAGATTTTCCTTCTGTTTGCCCTTGATCTCGTCTATATGGTCATATATCCCGTTGATATCTCCGTATTTGCTCAGCAACTTGGCGGCGGTCTTCTCACCTATCCCTTTAATGCCCGGCACATTGTCCGCGGTATCGCCCCACAGAGCAAGCAGATCGATCACCTGGTCCGTTGACTGCAAGCCGTATTTGCTCAGTACCTCTTCCCGACCCAACAGTTCAAACCCTCCACCGTTCTTGGGCTTTAGGATCTTGACATTGTCACAGACCAATTGTCCGTAGTCCTTATCGGGTGTAATCATATAGACCTCCATATCGGGTTGCGCCGTGCCGATCTGCGTGGCGATGGTGCCAATCACATCATCCGCCTCGTAGCCCGGCACTTCGTAATAATGGATGCCGTACGCCTCTATAATCCTTTTGATATAGGGTATGCCGAAGCGGATGCCCTCGGGAGTCTCTTCCCGCTGAGCCTTGTACTCCTCAAACATCTCGCTGCGAAAGGTGCCGCCGGGAGGATCAAAGACCACCGCGATACGAGCGCCGTCCGCCTGCCTCGCTATCTCTTCAAAGACATTGAGGAAACCGAATATAGCCGTGGTGTCTTCGCCCTTGGAATTGATCCGAGGGCTGCGGATCATTGCATAATAACCTCTGTATATCAGAGCGTAAGCATCGAGTAAGTAGAGTTTTTGTTTCATATATCGTAATGTAGGGCTTTCCTGTCAACTTCCTCCCACCATACAAGATACCAATAATTCTCCGCTGTCCTACGTTTTGCCGCTCCTCTCGATACCCGATGATTGGCCTTGGTCATAAAATATGGGGTGCAATAATCCTACTGACACCCATTAATTATCGGTCGCAAATTTCGTCTCAATTTTGTATATTGCGGGGTAATACAAAGCTAATTATTGACACAATATGATATCAGATGCAATCACAACGGATCAGCTGCTGCTGTATGGTTCGCTATTGGCGGTGGTCGGTCTGTTTCTGAGTAAGACGGGATTTAGATTGGGACTGCCGACCCTCCTTTTATTCCTTGCTGTGGGAATGGCGGCGGGCAGCACCGAATTTATCAACTTCAATAGTCCCACCTTAGCGCAAGCCATCGGTACGGTGGCCCTTGTGGTCATTTTGTTTTCGGGAGGTATGGACACCTCCTACAAGGCGATCCGGCCGGTGATGCTGCCGGGCGGATTGCTCGCCACCTTGGGGGTGTTACTGACCGCACTGCTGACCGGTACCTTTATCTACTTCCTATTTCAGTGGATCGACCTCGGTTTCCGCCTCTCCTTTTTAGAGTCTTTGCTCTTTGCCAGTGTGATGAGTTCGACCGACTCCGCATCGGTCTTTTCTATCCTGAGATCACGGAAAACCAACCTCAAACACAATATCAAACCGCTCTTGGAGTTTGAGAGCGGTAGTAACGACCCTATGGCCTACATGCTCACCGTAATCCTGATACAGATGATACTCTTGGGTGACGACGTGACGGTTTGGGACGGGGTATTGATGTTTCTCAAACAGTTCGGCATAGGCTTGGTATTAGGATGCCTTTTGGGCAAGGCGGCGATATGGATGGTCAATAGGGCACACCTCTATGCCACATCGCTCTACCCCATCCTGATGCTCTTTATTGCCTTTTTTGTCTACTCCTTTACCAATACCCTGCACGGCAACGGCTATCTGGCGGTCTATGTGGCGGGATTGCTGATCGGTAACTCTCGGATGCAGTACAGCAACACGATAGCCAAGTTTTTTGACGGTATGCAGTGGCTCAGTCAGTTGGTCATGTTCTTGACCCTCGGTTTATTGGTGGATGTCAGTATGATGGTCAAGTTTGTATTGCCGGCGGCATTGATTTTCCTCTTTATGTTGCTGATGGGGCGTCCGCTTTCGGTCTTTCTGACGTTGCTCCCTTTTGCCAAGCAATTTCCCGTCAAGGCCCAAGTCTATACCGGTTGGGTGGGACTCCGAGGCGCCGTACCTATCATCTTTGCCATATCGCCGTGGGTGGCGGGGTTGCCACAGGCACATGCGATATTTACGATAGTCTTCTTTATCACACTCTTCTCACTGCTGATACAGGGGACTACGGTGCAGGCGATGGCCGGCAAACTCGATTTGATTGATTTTACGGTAAGGGAGCACGTGTTTACCGACGTTGACTTACCTCAAAATATCAAGAGCGCTATTTCGGAGATTATCGTCAATGAATCGATGCTCTCACACAGCGATATGATGCGTGACTTGGCACTTCCCGATCACACCCTTGCTATTATGGTGCAGCGGGACGGACATTTTTTCATCCCCAAAGGGCACTCACAATTAAAGGTGGGGGATCACGTGCTATTTATCTCGGACGATGAGGAAGCATTGGTGCAGGCGTACGAAGAATTGGGAGTCAATCACTACAGTATGGATAAAAATTTATGATGGAGGTGGTATTTGATAAGTTGCACGGTCTCGGCAACGATTATATATACGTAGACCTGGATCGGTATGCGATCGACGATTTGCCGGCTTTTGCCCGCAAAGTGAGTGACCGACGCTTCGGGATCGGTGGCGATGGTGTGATTACATATAATAAGGAGCATACGGGACATTACCTGATGCGCATCTTTAATATAGACGGTTCGGAAGGGTTGATGTGCGGCAATGCCATCCGCTGTGTGGCGAAGCTCCTCTATGAGCGCGGGATGTGTACCGACAATCCGATGACCATCAATACCCGCTCGGGCGAAAAGATTTTGGCTCTGACCGTAGAGGAGGGGCAAGTGACTGCCGCCCGCGTGGATATGGGTGTGCCGACGGTCATAGATACCGCTATGCCGGTGGGGGATTTGCAAGGGACTTCGGTCTCGACCGGCAATCCCCATTTCGTCCGTTTTATCTCGAATGATCCGGATGATTATCCCTTGCAGGTCGAAGGGCCTCAAGTGGAGCGGCATCCTGTATTCCCCGACGGTGTCAATTACGAAGTGGCACAGATCATTGACCGTTCGACCATCAAGATGCGGGTATGGGAGCGAGGATCAGGACTGACCCTTGCGTGCGGCACCGGAGCTACCGCCACCGCTGTTGCCGCCATTGCACAGCAATTGGCCGACAGCCCGGTGCGGGTGATGATGCCCGGCGGCGATCTCTCGATAGAGTGGAGCGGTGACCCTGCAGACAGTGCCTTTATGACCGGTCCGGCAACCTATGTATTCCAAGGTAAAATAATGATATGATTAAGATTAACGATAACTTCGAAAAGCTCCCCGGGAGCTACCTTTTCTCAGAAATCAACAAACGGATACAACAGTATCAAACCGAGCATCCGGATGCCGACATCATCCGTATGGGTATAGGTGACGTGACCCGACCATTGCCCCCGGCCGTGATAGCTGCCATGCACTCGGCAGTGGACGAACTGGCGGATGCCAAAACGCTCAAAGGCTATGGCCCGGAGCAAGGGTATGCTTTTTTGCGCGAACTGATTGCTACACACGACTTTGCACCCCACGGTGTCAACTTGGATCCCGATGAGATTTTTGTAGGAGACGGTGCCAAGAGCGACACCGCCAATATCGTGGATCTATTTAGCCCCGATGTAAAGGTGGCGGTTACCGATCCGGTATATCCGGTGTATGTGGACAGCAATGTATTGGCCGGTAGAGCGGGCGAATTACTGCCGGACGGACGGTGGAGCCGCTTGGTATACCTCCCCTGCAATAGAGAAAACAACTTTGTACCGGATCTGCCGGAGGAGCCGGTAGACCTCATCTATCTCTGCTACCCCAACAATCCGACCGGCACCACGCTCACCCGAGACGAACTGAAACGTTTTGTAGACTATGCCCTTGAGCATCAGGCCATCATCCTTTTTGACGCCGCCTATGAGACTTTCATCACAGAGCCGGAGGTGCCCCACTCTATCTACGAGATCCAAGGGGCCAAAGCGTGTGCGATAGAGTTTAGGAGCTACTCCAAGACCGCAGGATTTACAGGTGTACGGTGTGGTTATACCGTGGTACCCAAGCAGCTCCCGGGCAGGCTCAATGCGATGTGGAGCCGCCGGCAGACCACCAAGTTTAACGGGGCTTCCTATATCAGCCAACGCGGAGCCTCGGCCATCTACACACCCGAGGGTCAAGTGCAGGTGCGGCAAAATATCGACTACTACTTGGATAACGCGGCTACGATACGCCAAGCGTTGACCCATGTAGGCGTAGAGCACTTCGGCGGCATTTCATCTCCCTATATCTGGCTCAAAACACCCGAAGCATATCCTGACTCATGGGCATACTTCGACTACCTCCTCACAGAGAAACAGATTGTTGGCACCCCCGGGGTCGGTTTCGGACAAGAGGGCGAAGGATACTTCCGCCTCTCCGCATTCGGGACGCGAGAAGCGACGCACGAAGCGATGCAACGCCTCGTCAAATAATGCCACCAACAGTCAACCCACAATAAAACAGAGAGAGGAGCGGGAGTTGTTATCCGGCTCCTTTCTTTTGCCCAAATGACGTGTGAAATATCGGCGGACAGGGAGGGATTGAATCTCGACAGCTGTAGGTTAGCAGAGAGGTAAAGCCGATGAAGCGCAAAGAGGTGCTATTGACCATAAACACAAACGGCACAACTCAACGGCACGACTCAAAGTAAAGTACCCACGGACGACCCGGAGTGGTCATAAGATGATACAAGTGAGGGGTTGAGTGAAAACCATAAACACTCAACCCCTCTTCCTAATCAAGTTTCCTCCCCAAAGATAGAAAAAGAGTGTCTCCCGACACCCCCAATCTCTTAACCTATAATCTAATACTATTATGAAAAAACCACAATGCAAAGGTAGGCATAAATTTTGAGACTTGCAACTATTTCGGCGAAATAATTAGATAAAGAGATTTTTTAAGTCTCAAATGCAAGGAAATGTGACAAAAAATAAACCATTTCGAAAGTTAATCGTAGCAAAATAGCGATCATTCTTAACTGTCTTTTAGCAACTTACGCTTTACAAATCAACGGATAACAAGATAATGGTGATTATTTGTAAAGTGAACGACAATAATACGGTGTAAAAACTGACATTCCTCCTATTTGTTAAATATTTAGCATTACCCATTCTATGGCAATTTGTCAAAGCGGGAATATCCAGGGACAGTCCGTTTTTCGTGTGGATAGGATATTAGGGGTCAGTCCTTTTTTCGCGTGGATAGGAAATTGAGGGGATATGGGTGAGTTGGAAGATGAAGAAGAGGGGATGTCGAATGCCACAACCGGGCATTTTTTTATACATTTGGTGCATTTTGAGGGCGAGGGGATCGGCGCTCTCCTAACTGTTTGGTTTATAGGGGCGTAGGGGAGACCCGAAGTTAGCCATGATTAGACGGCCGACTCGCCGCGGTTAGTCGGCCGACTGGACAGAGACGAGACCGTATATTAACCGCGGCG
>JAUNLZ010000061.1 GCA_030532005.1 Porphyromonas sp. | reverse complement strand
GAGCGGAAAACGGGACTCGAACCCGCGACCCCAACCTTGGCAAGGTTGTGCTCTACCAACTGAGCTATTTCCGCGTTTATCTTAGAGATCTTCTATCTCTTTTGCTCTGCAAAGATACAACGATTTTTCCAAACCACCAAACATCCATCGAAAATATTTCATTCTTCTCAGAAGAGTCAATTATTTTTGTACCTTACGGGCAGGTATTGGTTTTTATTCACCTAATTAACAATGAATAGATTATGAAACAATTGAGATTTGTATTGGCATCATTGGTATTGCTATTGGCAGTCGGATTTGTAGCTTGTGACGCCGACCCATCAAAGGCTTCTCTATTTACCGGACAATACGAAGGCACCGGCAGCTATGCTAAAATCGGCGACGGGGAACTCCCTATCGTGGGCGAAAAAGTGACGGTCACCGTGGCCAAAGTAGGGGATACTTACAACTTTGTTTTCTCCAACGACATCCCCGAGCTGGTTGGTGTAGAGATGGAGAAGGGCGAGGAAACATTAGTCACTATCGGCACTGATGCTACAGGATCCATCACAATCACTAAGGATGAGCTCCACATCATCGGCTATACCACCAAACAAGGCTCTTGGACGGTCAATGCCACTCGCAAGTAGTCGAAAGACTGATAAACCTCGTTTGAGGAAGTGAGATAAAAAGTGCGACCTATGGTCGCGGAGCGTAAGGAAAACGTCTGACGACTCTCCCCCACGTTGGGAGCCGTCAGACGTTTTGTCTTGATCTCTATCCTCTTGTTTTGCCCCCTCCTATATATTGCAGGAGAGGCGGCAACCTTTCAGACGATAATATTTGACGTTGGCACCGTCAGTTCTCCGGGATCTAACATTGCATTGACGAGATGCACCCGATCATAGTCCGATATTGAATCGACCGTTACTTCTACTTCCTCTACGATACCCTTATCTAACAACTGAGCCCGTTTGGTGCCTCCAAGCAGGTAGCTCTTAGGGGTAAATAACCGACCTTCCCGCTCGAAAAGGAGGTTGGTAAAGGAGGTATCGGTCACCAAACCATTGAGGGTGAATAACGGTTCGACCCCATAGTAGAGGAACTCTTTGACGCCATCAAAGAAAGATCGATCCGCCCATTTGGAGCTATAAAAATTGCGTAAGAGAGGTATAACACGGAGTTTCTGTATCTCCGGCAATTGATAGGGGATCATACGCACCCCTTCGATACCCGCCTCGCTGTAAGTCACCGTCACTCGCCACGTTCCCTCATTGGCGGCGGGATCGGTGGCGACAAGATCTGTGGCGGCAGCATCTACAGCCTCAATAAATTGCTCCAACGGTACCGCATCACCAACCGACCGGCAAATCCGCTCTCTGTGGTAAGGCAGATGGAGGAGCCTGCCCCCCTCCCTACAAAACGTCTCTATCAGTAATTTTTCCATATCACACTATTGCAAAGGCAGGTAGATCTTATTGATCACCTCCCGGTACTCTTGCTCCATAGTACTATTGACGGTCACACCTCCCCCGGAGTGGTAATACTTACGTCCCGTCTCATCTTCGCGGATAAATCGTATCAGCACGGAAGAATCCATCTTTTCGCCGTCAAAGTAACCAAACACGCCGCAATAAAAACCGCGGGTATCCTTTCCCTCCGCCTCAGCTATCAGCCGGCGGGTGGACTCCCTTGGAGCCCCGAGTATAGAGCCGGCGGGGAGGAGCTGATCTATGATCGTTCCTATCCGACCTTGCCAACCTTGGGCAAGCGCTCCTTTGATCTCCGAACTCACTTGGTAGATGGTGTGATCGGGCGTCGCTATCTCAGTAAAGTATCTAAAACGGGAGACCTCTACGCGGTCGGCCACTCGCGAGAGGTCGCTACGGAGGAGATCCACCACCGCACAGTGCTCGGAAGTCTCCTTGTAATTATTGAGTATCACCTCGGGCGCACCCGGTTCCTCATCGGTGATTGTCCCTTTCATAGGGTCGGTAGAGATGATGCCCTCTCGGGAAATCGCCACAAAACGTTCGGGAGAGAAGCAGACAAATTGCCCCTCAGGGAAAAGGATTTGATATTTAGCTTTGGTACCGAGCAAGATCTCTTTGAGTGACAGAGGAGTGTCGATCGGCGTGCAAACCGTAAGGTTGGCAAGCACCGATGCCCCCGAGGCCATTCCCTTTTGGATGACATCAAAGCGTCGGGCATACCGCTCTTGGCTCTCCGGGTGTATTTCCAAGGGGGTTTGTGGCACAACAGATGCGCGCTCTTGGATATTACTGATCGCTCCCATCTTAAAGAGCACCTCCTGTTGGTCTAAAGGATCCAACACGATGGCTCCTTGGCTTTTTTCATAGTCGAGAACAAAGAGGAAGGGGCGCCGCTCTTTGCCGGCTTGATCCATCTGACTGATGATCCGATGGTATTGCTCTATCATATCGTCGTGGTTTTACTTTTAGGGTAATTGCAAAAAAAGGATGACCGCCGGGCCATCCTCTTATATCTTAAAACAACACCTCCTTGGTGAAAATGATCTATTAAAATAATCTCCGATCGGTTAGTCTCGCACCTATTCGTTGGCAAAAGACTAATCCTCCATCTGACGTAGCTGTTGTACGTAGCGAGCTTTTTCCATCTTGCGGCGCTTAACGGCAGAAGGCTTTTGGAATTCGCGACGGGTACGCAACTGACGCATGGTACCTGTACGGTCAAATTTCCTCTTAAACTTCTTAAGCGCTCTCTCGATGTTTTCGCCCTGCTTTACTTCTACAATAATCATAAACCCTTGAAATGAATGTTGTTTGTATCGTTACTAATTCACTCATCTATACTTAGATGCGACTGCAAAGGTACACAGAATATATCAGACTTACAACCCAAACCGTTTCAAATCATCAGCAAATGACCGATCTGAGTCACCGCCAATCCCAACAGCCAACCGATGGCGATGGAGTAAGCCACACTAAAGAGGGCGTATTTGTTACTGCCGCTCTCCCGACCTATGGCTATCGCAGTACTGATACAAGGGATATAGATCAATACAAATACCATGAACGAAAAAGCAATGGCAGGATCCAAAATCTTGGTGCCGTCGGGATAGGTGGCCATCTGTAGTTTGTGCGAGAGGGCCGCTTCGGCGTCGTCATTGCCGGTAAAAAGCACCCCCATGGTACTCACCACTATCTCCTTGGCCGCCACCCCGGTCAGTAGTGAGACACTCATACGCCAGTCGTAGCCGTGCCACCTAAACACCGGCTCTATGGCGTGCCCTATCCGCCCTATAAGCGAATACTCTTGTTGCAACATATTGAGTTGGTGTTCTCGCTCCATTTGCACAAAGTCAGCCGCCTCCACTTCGCTCACCTCCTCTATGTGCTGTGCCAACAGCTCCTCCTGCCGCTCAACGTCCAACGAATGCACATTGGGGAAATAGCTCAATGCCCAAATGGCAATAGAAGCGACCAAAATCACCGATCCCATCTTTTGCAAATACTGCTTGGAACGCTCCCACATATGGAGCAACACGCTCTTGACAGTCGGGATACGGTAAGGCGGTAACTCCATCACAAAAGGGGTCTCCTTGTCTGTATTGAAGTGGCGCTTAAATAGCAATGCACTCAAAATGGCAATCAATATCCCCGTGAAATAGAGTGCAAACAGCACAACACCGGCATGGTTGGGGAAGAAAGCTCCCGCCAACAACAGATAGACCGGCAGTTTGGCGCTACAACTCATAAAGGGGATGATCAGCATAGTGACCAGACGGTTGTTGCGATTCTCGATGGTACGTGTAGACATCACAGCGGGGACATTGCACCCGAAGCCCATCACCAAAGGGATGAAAGACTTGCCGTGCAACCCGATGAGGTGCATCAATCGGTCCATAATAAAGGCGGCCCGCGCCATATATCCGGTATCCTCGATGATAGCCAGACAGAGGTATAGAATCACAATATTGGGCAGAAAGACCAGTACACCCCCCACCCCGGCAATGATCCCATCGACCACTAAGTCTTTGAGCATCCCATCCGACATCATCACTCCTACCTGTTGGCCCAACCAAGCCACTCCGTTTTCTATCCACTCCATCGGATATTGACCGAGACTGAAAGTCAGTTGAAACATCAAGAAGATCACCGCAATAAAGATGGGGAACCCCCAGATCTTGTGCGTCAGCACGTGATCTATCTTACGGTTTTTCTCCGTAATGGAGTCATAATCGGTGCGGTAGGTCTCTTGCAAAGCTCCGCGGACAAAACCATATCTGCCGTTGGTAATATCGTGCTGTATGTCGTTACCTGTTTGGGACTCGTACAGTTTGATTTGGACAGCGGCAGCCGCATTAATCAAATTACCCGCAACGGGTACGGCGGCTATCGCCTCCTGCATCCCCTCATCCTCCTCCAATAGTTTGACGGCAATATACCTCGGGCGCAGCTCCTGCAACTCTTGAGGCAACTGAGGCGCCCGATCATTGATCTTGTCTCTCACCACCTTTATGGCAGCCTCTACATCTTGCGAATACCGGACATCCACTACCCGGTGAGACTGTGATCTATTTTGATAGATACCGATAACTTGGGCAAAAAGTGATCTCACCCCCATACCCGTTCGACCGTTGGTAGGGCAGAGCGGCATACCTATCAGCTTGCTCAGGCCTTTGATATCGAGCGAACTCTCAGAGGCCTCCATCTCATCCCACATATTGAGTGCCACCACCACAGGGATATCGGTCTCCAACAGCTGCGTGGTCATATACAAGTGACGCTCCAAGTTGGTCGCATCCACCACATTGATGATGACATCCGGTTTGTCCTTACCTGTCAGATACCGGCTAATGTACTTCTCTTCGGGGCTGTACGAACTCACAGAGTAGGCGCCCGGCAAATCAATCAAATCAAAAGTAAACCGGCCTTGACGGTAGGTGGCATACTTGGCCTCCACCGTCACCCCGCTATAATTACCCACATGTTCGTGGGCTCCGCTTGCCATGTTAAACAGTGAGGTCTTGCCACTATTGGGGTTGCCGACAAAAGCCACCTTGATGCGATCGGATCTTCCTTGCCTGCATCCGCCGCCTCCCCTGCCCTCGCAACGCTCCTCACATAGCGAAGCGCCATACCTCCGGCACTCCGACTCGTCGAGATCTCTACGACACTGTCCGCCTGCCGCCCTCCGCCGAGTCCGAGCGGTGGTCTTGAGGGGCTCCACCTCTATCTCGGCAGCCTCACTCCGTCTGAGCGTGACATCATAGTTGAGGATTCGGTACTCCACCGGGTCTTTGAGAGGGGCGTTCTTGACCACCAAGATCTCCTCCCCCGGTATAAATCCCATCTCCATCAGCCTTTTCCTAAAAGCCTTTTTGTTATGGTGCCTGAGGATGATGGCCCGCTCCCCCGTATGCAGTTCAGATAGTCTCATTCTACTCACATTCATCAAGATCAGATACAAAGATACCTCACCTTTATTATATGTTCAATACCTACAAATAGGTATTTATCACATTACCAACAGCGGGCCGATTATTTGCTTGGGAAATTAGTGGAATATATATAACTTTGTAAGGGAATGTATTTTACTAATTTGATGTAAGAATAATATGAAAAGAGACGAAAAGATATTTGATTTGATAGCGCAGGAGAAAGCGCGCCAGACAAAAGGCTTGGAGTTGATCGCTTCCGAAAACTTTGTGAGCGACCAAGTGATGGAGGCTATGGGCAGCGTGATGACCAATAAATATGCAGAGGGCTACCCGGGCAAAAGATACTACGGAGGATGCGAGATTGTGGACCAATCGGAGCAATTGGCCATAGACCGACTCAAAGAGATTTACGGTGCAGAGTGGGCCAATGTACAGCCACACTCCGGTGCCCAAGCCAATAACCCTATTTACCTCACCTGCCTCAACCCCGGCGATACCTTTATGGGGCTCAACTTGGCACACGGCGGTCACCTCACCCACGGTTCGCCCGTCAACAGCTCGGGACTCATCTACAATCCGGTGGCGTACAACGTCAAGGAGAGCGACGGATTGGTGGACTATGACGAGATGGAGCAATTGGCCCGTGAGCACAAACCAAAGTTGATCGTGGGCGGCGGCTCAGCATATTCTCGCGAGTGGGATTACGAGCGGATGCGTGCCATAGCCGACGAGGTGGGGGCTATCTTGTGGATAGATATGGCGCACCCTGCCGGTCTTATCGCAGCGGGTTTGCTCAATAACCCCGTGAAGTACGCGCACGTGGTCACCTCTACTACCCACAAGACCCTACGCGGACCACGCGGAGGAATCATCTTGGTAGGCAAAGACTTCGAAAACCCTTGGGGCAAAAAGACGACAAAAGGGGTAACCCGTACATTCACCTCCCTATTGGACTCTGCCGTATTCCCCGGCCTGCAGGGCGGTCCGCTCGAGCACATCATCGCCGCCAAAGCGGTCGCTTTTGGCGAAGCCCTACAACCGGAGTTCAAGACCTACCAACAACAGGTGGTTAAGAATGCCGCAGCTATGGCAGACACCTTTGTCGAACTTGGATACAAGGTCATCTCAGGCGGTACCAGCAACCACCTGATGTTAGTAGACCTCCGCAAAAAGTTCCCCGAACTCACCGGCCGCACCGCAGAAAACGTACTTGGCGAAGCAGACATCACCATCAATAAAAACATGGTGCCATTTGACGACCGCTCCGCTTTCCAAACCAGCGGTATCCGCGTTGGTTCGCCTGCATTGACCACCCGCGGTCTCAAGGAGGAAGAGGCCCGCGAAGTCGTACGCAAGATCGACCGCGTACTCTCCAATCCGACCGACGAAGCGGTCATCGCAGCTGTACGAGGCGAAGTTAACGAGATGATGGGTCACCGTCCACTATTCGCTTGGTAAGCAATCGTTGACAACCCCCATTTATATACAGAGGCTGCTCCGAAATCCTATTTTGGAGCAGCCTCTTTCTATACCCTCTGCAAAACAAGAAACGAAAAGGGTCTCTCTGTAGGAGAGCGATCGATACTGTCCCAAAAAAGTGTGTAAGCCTCAAGAATGCTATCTTTGTAAAAAA
>JAUNLZ010000060.1 GCA_030532005.1 Porphyromonas sp. | reverse complement strand
TCGGCCGTCTAACTTCGGCTAAGTTCGGGTCTCCCCTACGCCTCTATAAATCAATAGCTTAGGAGAGTGTCTATTTCCCCACCCTCGAAATGCCCCAAATGTATAAAAACACAACCCCTTTCGGTGGAAAATGGGTGGAGCGATGGGTAGTGCGACCCAAAGGTCGAGGGGGAGGGGGTGACCTCGGGAACGCGGTATTCCCCAACAATTCCCCGACCTTTAGGTCGCACCACCCCACCCACCACCCAATATATATGGTTTACCAAGATTTCCCATCCACGTGACAAATGGAGTGACCCCGGCTCGGTGGAAGTTGGTGCATTCGGGATATTGTATTAACTTTGCGGAGTGATCGAAGGGTGACAATCCTAATGTCGTAACAGGGAATTTGGTGTGTAATCCAAAGCAGTACCCGCTACCGTGAAGTCCTATAACTGTACGTAGCCGTTGCAGTTGATCTTTACCCGTTAACCACTGAGTCGCGTCCGGCTTGGGAAGGGGTGTAAAGATGGGCAAAGTCGGGAGACCTACCCTTCGGAGTTTGTTTATGAATTATGACCTGTAAGTAGGAACATAATCGTACCCGGGTGTGGTCGATTGTCGTTCGTTGTGTATGACTAAGTTATTGAGGAGGCGGTTGTTGCTTGCAACACTGCTGTTGGTTGCCTTATTGGCGGGCGGGTGTGACAAGGTACCCGATCTGCCGGAGTTGGAGTTGGCTGCCGACAATCCGGTACGGATGTTGGTGGTTAATGAGGGACTTTTTACCACCAACACCTCGGCGCTCTCTGCAATTTATGATGACGGTACGGTCTATTGGGACGTTTTCGAACCGATCAATCAACGCCCGTTAGGGGATGTTGCTCAGAGTATTACGGAGATCAACGGCTACTACTTTATGGCCATCAATAATAGCCGCAGGGTTGAGGTCATCGATGCCAACACCTTTGGTGCGGTGGCCTCTCTGAGGTACACCCAAAGCGGTTCGCCGAGATACATCACTCCGTTGACCGATAGCACCGCATTGGTGAGCGACCTCTATGGCCAATTGGTGCGAATCAGCACAGTTGCCCCATTTGAGATCTTGGAATACATACCGCTGCCCACCCCATCCAAGGGCATTGAGCAGATGGTCACCGTCTCGGGCAAGGTCTTGGGCGTCTACTTGGATCACGGCGTAGCGATATTTGATGCGGATAAGATCCGAATATCCGAGATGCGACTGTTGGAGAAGATCAAAATCCCGTGGGAGATGGGGGGCTGTCGTCCATTGGTCGATCATAGGGGTCGGGTCTGGTTTACCAATCGTATGGATCGGGGTGTCAGGCTCTCTGCCGTCGATCCGGTGTCGGAGGCGGTGGTTGATGTTGTGGAGATACCGTTTGACGCAAACGGCGCCATCGTAGGTATGCCCAACTACAACAAGGTGGACATAGACCCCACGGGGCATCGGATTTACATTAATCTGTATCATACAGATGACACCGGCGACCGACTGCAAGTGGTCTACACAGTCGATACCGACAACCACCGGCTGCGGAAGTATATGGAGCTGCCCGGGGTCAAGATGATGTACGGCATGTCGGTTTCGCCCGAGGGAGATGTCTGCATTTGTGACTGTTTGGATTACTCTGCCCAGCGGGGGTATGTGCGGGTATTCGGCAAAGAGGGCGGAGCGGCCAAGAGCTATAAGGTGGGCGTTTATCCCAACTTTGTCTACTTCCCGAGAGCTGAGGAGGGTCGGTGATGAAAAAGATACTTCTCTTATTGATCATAGTGGTGACGGCCACTTCGCTTGGGGCGCAAGAGCGGGTCACCGAGTTGGATACCCTCTTTGTGGTCTCCAAGGCGATCACCAAACAGAGCGAGGTCAATGTGGGGGCAAAAGTAGAGCAACTGCCGATAGAACTCCTAAGGATCAACAGTTCGAGAAATATGGCGGAGCTATTGGCGGAAAACACCTCTATCAGCGTCAAAAGTATGGGGCTCGGCGCCAACGCCACCGCATCGTTTAGAGGGGCAAGCGCCGCCCAGACCCGCGTCAATTGGAATGGTGTCAATATCACTCCCGTGATGGCGGGTATCTTTGATTTCTCACAGATGCCGGTATTCTTTGCCGACCAAGTAGCGCTTTTCCACGGCGGGAATGATGTCAAAGGCGGTACAGGTGCGGTGGGCGGCAGTATCAATATCGACAACCTCCCCTACTGGGACGGAGCGACCAAAGTGGAAGTGGGCGGGGAGTACGGTTCGTACCACACCTATACCGGTAAGGTCTCGGCACGTTACGGCAGCCGTCGATTCTCCGGCAAGAGCCGCGCCTACTATCAGCATTCTGACAACGACTACGCCTATATAAATAAGGTGTCCGGTATGGAACCCTATTTGGAGCGTCGCAGTGATGCCCGATTCTCTATGCTGTCCGGGATGCAAGAGCTGCACTTCCGATTGGACGACCGCTCCTTCCTCTCCTCGGCGCTGTGGTACCAAAAGGGCGAGAGGATGCTGCCCCAACCTTTGGGGGTCGAGACCACGGTACACGAAAAGCAAGGAGAGCAAAATATCAGAGCCTACTTGGGGTATAACAATTACTTCGGCACCCGTAAGTTGGAGGCCAAAGCGGCGTACATACAATACAGTATGCGGTACAACCGCAGGTTTGACAACGACTACTTCGCTCCCAATGATACGGAAAACGCTTCGCACACCCTCCACGGGAGTATCGATTACAGTCATACTTTCGCCACAAAATTGTTGTACAATACGACTCTGACCTACCGCCACGATATCGCCTCCGCCAGAGACAGCCGAGACCCCGACTACGATACCCGCGCCAATCGCGATATGCTCTCTTGGCACCACGCCCTCAGATACAAATTGACCGACCGCATCACCGCCGACGGCCGCGTGATGGGCGAGACGGTTGACTGGGCGAGACCGGTTTTTACCTACTCTGTAGGTGTGGCGGGAACGCTGATCCCCGAGAGGTTGCACCTGAGGAGTTCGGTGTCGTACAATTATCGTCAACCGAGTCTCAATGAACTGTACTGGAAGCCGGGCGGCAATCCTGATGTCTTGCCCGAGCAAGGGGTGGCCTACGATGCCACGATGCAGTACAAGAGCCGACTTTGGCACACACCGCTCTATCTGTCGGTAGAGACTACGGGGTATCTGATGGATATCGACAATTGGATCTTATGGTTGCCGGTAGATGAAACGGTGCGCGGACCGCAGAGCCAAAATCAATGGTTGTGGCGACCTCAAAATAAGCGTGATGTACGCTCATACGGCACCGACTTGATTGTCAAACTCTCCTATGCCGGCAAAAAGATGAGGAGCTCTCTCAGTTGGAACTACTCCTACACACGCTCCTACACCCGCACCAAGCAACACGTTGACGACGGCGCGCTCCTCAATCAGATCCCGTACATCCCCAAACAGAAGTGGAGTTTGCGACTGACCCTCGATTACGCACGGGCATTTGTCAACTTCCAGACCAATTATGTGGGGGTGCGGTTCATCACCACGGATCAGAGCTACTTTACTTATCCCTACAATGTTTCCAACCTGTTGATCGGTTACCACGTGGCGATGGGCAAGGTTTCGCTCACGCCCCAGCTAAGGATAGATAATTTATTTAACACATACTATGAGTCGACCAAATACTATCCGATGCCTCGGCGCACGGTACTCGGCTCTCTACAAATACGCTTTTAGCTTATGATGAAACTGAGATTACAGATACTGCTCTCGATACTGACCGCCCTCCTTGGTGTGGCTTGTCAGTCGCCGCATAACGAAGAAGAAATCCCCCTCCCACTCCCTCCCAAGGAGATCGATGAGGTGGTATTACGGGTGACGATGCCCGACCTTGTGGAGGCCCCCGGCGTCACCGGCGCTTTGGCTTACTACTGGTCTGATGATGACCGACTGAGGGTAACCGTAGATGCGGGCGGGCAAATGAGACAGATGACACTGTCTCAACCAACCGTCTCGAGCGACGGCAAGTCGGCATCCTTTGTCCTGAAACTGCCCCAATCGGCCATCGGGAAGAGCTTGGGTCTAACGGCCGAAGTGGTACACTCCGAGGGAGAAAACGAGAGTGACAACGATAGGGAATTGATGCTCTACCAGCTCCTCCCGATAGACAATTGGAGTGGTACTATGCCCTTTAACCTCCGTAAAGCGGGCGGTCACTTTCCCCTTTTCATCCAACAAAAAGGGGTGACACCGACTGCCGAACCTATCGACTTGCAGTTGGCTACCGTCGGCACCTTCTCTTTGATCCAATTGACCAACATCGGTTCGACAGAGCTCCAACTGCCGAGTGATTTAGCATTGTCTGCCGATCAAGCGTGGCTCTTTAAGGCGCCTTATTTAGCCTACGACTTTGAGCAACACCGGCTTGTGGGGGAAAAGAGCGGCAAGCGTCTGCCACTGATGAGCGGTACAGTGAAATTAGAGCCGCGCAGCAGCCGTACCCTGCTCCTTTGGTTGCCCGAAACAGCCGACGGCATCGAGGTCAAAGCGACAAGCGGCGCTCAAGAGAGTAACTCCCACCCGTATGGAGATGCCCTCTACATCGGGATAGACGGAGACGGCATATTGCAGTTGCAAGGTGATGGATTTGTGTCCGAATCGGCCGACACTTCCAAAGGGGGCGATCCCTACTTTGATTTTAACAACATCCAATACTGGTGCGGTGAGGGGGAACAGTCCGCCGCATTGGTTATCGATTGGCAAGAGGAGGGCGATCACGAAGCGCTCGTATGGGGGTACCGCTATGACGGTGTCAAGACGACGGGAGATATGTTGGAGGAGATCGCCAACAGTGATCCTCGCTTGGCCATTGTAAGCGGCGACAACAGCGGCGCCGGTCGCTTCCTCTACAGTATCGGCTATTCGGTAGGCGCCGTCAATACACCTTGGGAAGTCTACTTTGAAGAAAAGCCCTTACAGAAAAGGAGTGTCGGTGTCTTTGACTACACCAAAGACAATTATAGAACGGCGGTAGACCACCTCACCACCAACCAAGAAGAGGCGAAGTGGAGGACAGGCGCTTACACCAACGGCTACTGGGCGTTTTTCTACAAAGCCAATCGCGTCAGCGCCTTTGGGTTCTCCAACTTCGGAATTTGGCAACAAGAGCTGACCGACGGCTCTTGGCACGGGCTGAGCTGGTCCCCCTTAGATATGGAACATCAGCAGAACAACCTCCTCAGCAACCGCTTTAAGGCGGTCGAGGCACTCTGAATGATTTCATCGGTATATAATCATTATTTAATCACATATTGTAGATAGTTTTAAAATGAAAAGACTTAGCCAACTACTTTTAGCTACACTCGGTAGCTTCTTACTTTTTAGCTGTTCAACCGATAGCGACAAGCTCCCCGATAAAGATAAAGAGACAGCCGGCCGCGTATTTGTCCTGAATGAGGGAAAATTTGGTCAAGAGGTGGGCCGCTTGGATGTCATCACGGGTGACGGCCAATACCTCACCGGCGTAGACAAAGGGACTTTGGGCGGGAGCGCTCAGGACCTGGCATTCTTCAACGATCGCACTTACGTCATCTCCCAAGACGCCCGCAACAGTATGTGGGGTCGTTTGGTAGCATTTGACACCAAAGACTATATGCGTATTGATGATTATTCGGAGCGCATAGCCAATCTGAGCAAACCATCACATATCGCTATCCTCGACCTCAATAATATCTTTGTCCGTCATTCGGACGGTATCACCCGTATTTCTCTAAATAAAGAGGCACAGCAACTCATCGCCGGGACAGAGGGTGCAGACAAGAAAACAATCTTGGCAGTCAATAATAAGGTGGTGGCATCGGCCGGCAAAAAGCTCCTGACCATCAATAAGAATGAGGATAAGATCGCACAAGAGCTGGAACTCAACGGCAATATCAGCGGTATCGCAGTTGCCGGGCGTGACGAAGTGTATGCCGCTGCTGCAGGTAACCCCGCAACCATCTATAAAATAAAGGTGTCAGACCTCACCATCATCGGTCAGCACGAGGTTGCAGATGAGGCGGGAGCCACTTTGAGCGGCGGCTATTGGGGTTCGGCATCGATCATCACCGCCAAAGGCGATATGGTTTACTTTGTAGGCGGACGCGAAACCATCTACAGTCACAACTTCGCCACCAATCAAACCCAAGTGGTTGTAGACACCAAGTCGGAGGGCTTCTACCCCGAAGGCAAGGTGACCTACAATGGCGTCAAAGTCGATCCGCGTACCGGTTACCTCTACATCCATTGCCTCACAGACTGGGCCACGTTTGATAAGAATGCCACACTGGTCATCGATCCGACAGGTGCCACTCCAAGATTGGTTGCAAAACACAACGACAAAGGTCGATTTGTAGCCAACTTCTATTTCCCCGGACGCTGATAGTATAGTTTTCCCGTATGTCAGAAGTCCCTATCGGCGCCAGCCGATAGGGACTTCTGACATACGGGATAGAGAGATTCGACCCCTCCGGGGGAGACACCATATACATAGGGGTGCGATGGGTGGTGCGACCTAAAGGTCGGGGAAATAAAAAACGCCTTTTCCCGAGGTCATCAATACCGACCGGCTAACGCCGATCGGCATTGATGACACACGGGCTATTTAAATTCGACCCCTCCGGGGTCGCCGATGTTTCGCCCAATTGGATCACGATTCATGAAGTTACGCATATATATGGTGTGGGGAACGTCGCGATCCCCAATCGGTTCACGTATAAAAGGCGGGAAACGTCGGTATCTCCCATGGGTCACATATATGGCGTGGGAAACGTAGGCATCATCGGCGACCCATCGGATCACGTAATTATATGGCACGAATGGTGGAAACGACGGCGACCCCGGAGGGGTCGCATTTAATTAGCCCGTGTGTCAGAAGGGTCTGTCGGCGTCAGCCGATAGACCCTTCTGACCTCGGGAACAGATGTCATCAAACAATATTCGACCTTTAGGTCGCACCACCCATCGCACCCAATATATATGGTACGAATGGTGGGAAACATCGGCGACCCATCGGATCACCTATTATATGGTACGAATGGTGGGAAACATCGGCGACCCCAGAGGGGTCGCATTTAATTAGCCCGTGTGTCAGAAGGGTCTGTCGGCGTCAGCCGA
>JAUNLZ010000059.1 GCA_030532005.1 Porphyromonas sp. | reverse complement strand
GCGTGTACGAAAAGGAGGGCAAATATTACTTTGACATCCCGAGCAAATATATAGGTCGCGATATGCTGATCGTCAATCGTATCCTCACCGTGCCGGGGCAGCTCAATGAGGCGGGAATCAATAAGGGGATCAACTATGAGAATACCTTGATCCGTTTTGAGCTGTCTGCCGACAAGAAAAATATGATGATACGTAATGTATACAACCAACCCAAGGTACCGGAGGGCGATAACTTGGGCATCTCCATCCGAGAGAACTTCGTCTCTCCTCTGATGGGCAAGCTTGAGGTGACCGGTTTCAGCAACGACAGTACGTCGGTATTGGTCGAGGTGACCAAGCTGTACGACGGTTCGTCACGGTTGTTTAATAACCTCTTTGACCTCATCAGCATCGGAGGTTCGCCCGATACCGACTTGTCACAAATCAAGCGTGCCACGGCGTTCGAAAACAACGTCACTGTGGTGTCTGAACTCACTACTAAGGTAGTAGAGATGCGGACACCGGTATTCCTCACCGTTGAGGTGGCTTCATCCATCGTATTATTGCCGGAAGTGCCGATGGCCGGTCGCTACCTCAGTCCGAGGGTGGGTTACTTTACCGTGCCGGTCAGTTACTTTGCAGATAATAGGTCGGATATCCTTCACCGCGAATTGATCACCCGTTGGCGTCTCGAACCTAAGGACAAGGAGGCCTACTTGAGGGGCGAATTGGTGGAGCCGGTTAAGCCGATTGTCTTTTACATAGACGCATCGACGCCCGAACGTTGGCGCAAGTATATGAGACAGGGGATAGAGGACTGGCAGGTGGCTTTTGAGCGTGCCGGATTTAAGAACGCTATCATAGCCAAGGAGTTTACCGATGATGTCAATCCCGACGACCTCAGCTATTCCTCCATCACTTATATTGCATCGGAAAAGATGAACGCTATGGGGCCATCTGTCTACGACCCTCGCAGCGGTGAGATCTTCCAAGCCGATATCATCTGGTGGCACAATGTATTGGAGATGCTTCGCAACTGGATTATCTTGCAGACCGGAGCACAGCGTCCCGAGGCGGCGAAGTGGGATCTGCCGGAAGAACTCTTGGGCGACGCCATGCGTTTCGTCGCTTGTCACGAGGTGGGTCACTCCTTGGGTCTCAGACACAATATGATGGCGTCGAGCGCTTACACTATCGAACAGCTGCGTGATCCCGAATTTATGGCTCAAAACGGTACTGCCCCTTCGATTATGGACTATGCCCGCTTTAACTACGTGGCGCAGCCGGAAGATGGGGTCAAGCATTTCTCCCCTCAGATAGGGCCTTACGACCTTTTGGCGATTGAGTATGGCTACCGTTGGTACGGCGAGCAGGGTCCCAAGGCGGAGACGCCTCACTTAGAAGCCCTTTTGGCAAAGCACACCGGACTGTTGTACCGATACAGCGAAGCACAGGACAGCCGTGGCGCCATCGATCCGAGAGCCCAAACCGAGGACTTGGGAGATGACCCGGTAGCAGCTTCTACATTGGGGATTGCCAATCTCAAGCGTCTGATGCCCCAACTACTTGAGATAACGGACAATGGCCAACCCCACCAAGGTTATCGCGAAGCGGGCATCCTCTACAACGCTCTGATGAATCAATGGAATACCGTTATCTACCACCCTATGGCTTTGATCGGCGGTATCTATATCAACGACACGAATAGGGCCGACCGCTCCGTAAGTACTTACACCTTTGTACCACGCGACAAACAGATAGAGGCGGCCGAGTTCCTTATCCGAGAGACCGTCACCGATACCGATTGGCTCTTCAATGCACCTATCCTCAAGTACACCTTCCCGATCAAGAGCAGCCCCAACGGCTACATCGAGCAATCGCCTACTTTGGTGCTTAAAAACGCCCAAAGCTACGTCTTTTGGGACCTCTTGGACAACAGTCGACTGATCAGGATGAGTGAGAATGAGTATGTCAATGGTGACCGGGCGTTTAAGCCTACCGAACTTACCGATATGCTCTACAAAGCGGTCTTTGGCAAGAGCGAGAAAGGTCAGGATTTGGATGTCCGTGAGCGTTTTGTGCAGAAAGGGTTGGTCGACGCCCTCTTGCAAAGTGTCTCTACCTCCAAGGTGACCAAGCGAAACAGCATCGCCCTTACGGACGATGAGATCTCCGCTACCGAGTCGGTGAGGGAGGTCAACTTCCACGGTAGTTTGTCGGATCGCATCTCTGATGCCATCTCGGTCAAGCGTGAGTTGCTGCTGAGGATCCGCAAGACAGTCGAAGCACGACAAAACAGTAAGGACCCCGCCCTCCGCGGACACTACCGGGATCTACTGCTCCGAATCAACAACGCAATAGAACAATAAATGACAAAATCATGATGAAACGATTAATTGCAATCGCTGCCCTACTGCTCGCCACTCTATCCGTCTCGGCTCAAGAGTTGCGAACCATCACCGGTAGGATCACGGAGGCCTCCACCGGTGAGCCTCTGATAGGTGCCAGCGTATTCATCGCCCCGAGCCAAACGCAAGCCAAGGACTACAACCCCCAAGGCGTGGTCACTGATATTGACGGTGACTTTAAGTTTACATTGCCCGCTTCGGTCAAAGAAGTGGTGGTCAGTTACATTGGGTTTAAGGAACAGATCATCACCCTCACACCGGGCAAAAATGTCTATGATGTCGCTTTGGACGAAGACACCCAGACCCTCGGCGAAGTGGTGGTGACCGGTTACCAAAAGATTGAGAAGCGCAAGCTCACCTCCTCTATCACCACCATTGATGCCGACGAAATCAAACAGGTGGGTGTACCGAGTGTAGACCAGATGCTGCTCGGACAGGCCGCAGGTGTGGTCGTGACCCCGATGTCCGGCGCTCCCGGCGCCCAAGCTCAGGTACGCATCCGCGGTACCGTATCTCTGAGCGGTTCGTCCGAACCCCTTTGGGTATTGGACGGTATACCGCTGGACGGTGACGCTGTGCCCACCGATATCGGTAGCCAAGATGTCTTGGACCAATTGCACAATAGCTCTATCGCCGGTCTCAACCCCGCCGATATCGCCGATATCACTATCCTCAAAGATGCCGCCGCTACCGCCATCTACGGTGCGCGTGCCGCCAACGGTGTGATCGTTATCACTTCCAAGCGAGGCAAGGAGGGCAAGATGCGCATCAATTTTAGCGCCGACGGCTTCTTTACCTCCCGTCCCGATGGATCGCGTCTCAACCTCCTCAATAGCGACGAAAAGGTCAATCTCGAGCTGTCATTGCTCCAAAACCCGCTCCACTCTTACCGCTCCAATCACGGTGATGTGGCGAGGATCATAGAGGGTGCCGGGCTTACCGATGCCTTTATGGCCGACGGTCTGTCGGCACTGACCCCTGAGGTTCAGACACAGATCAATGCGCTTAGAGGCAAGTCGACCGACTGGTTTAGGGAGATTTACGAACCCACCTTCAACCAACAGTACGGTCTGAGCCTATCGGGCGGTAGCGAGAAGTTCCACTACTACACCAGTTTCGGCTATTATGACGAGCGTGGTACCACAAAGGGCACATCCTTTAAGCGTTACAACCTCACCGCCAACACCGATTATCAAATCAGTGACAAGGTCAATGTAGGTCTGAGCCTTTTTGCCAACCAAAACGACCGTGCCACCTACTTGGCGGAGAGCCAATTTTCCAACCCGCAACGCTACACCCGCAATGTCAATCCCTACCGCGAACTGTATGACGAAAAGGGCAATTACATCTACGACCCCGATGTCACGCGGGACGATGACCTGCAGATTCCCTTCAACTACGTTGAGGAGCTCAATAATACCAACTATACCCTCAAAAATCAATCTCTCAAGGCGGTAGCCGACCTCGAATGGAAGATCCTGCAACCGCTCCGCTTTACCTCACAGTTGGGTTTGCAGATTGAGAACAACGCTACAGAGAAGAGCGGCACCAAGGACTCTTTTTACGTCAGAGACTACCGTGCCAGTTCGATGTACAAGGGACAGTCTTACTTGCCGGAGGGCGGTATCATCCAAAACTGGAACGAAAACTTCTTCCAGTACAATTGGAAAAACCAGCTCTTCTACTCCCAACGCTTCTTGGAAAAGCACGACTTGGATCTGATGGCGGGTACAGAGCTGCGTCGCAATACCACCACCGGCATCCACACCAAGGGATTTGGATACGACGAACGCACCCTCACCAATAAGCCGATTGACTTCCCCGAGGGTCTTACCGCCTCTACGATCAATAGCAGCAAATACCAGCCTTATCGTAAGCAGATATTTGAGAATGCCTTCGTCTCTTTCTTCTCAACCCTCTCTTACACCTACGACAACCGCTACACCCTGTTTGCCAGCCTTCGCTACGACGGTTCCAACCTCTTTGGTGTAGACCCTAAGTACAAGTACCTCCCACTCTGGTCATTCTCCGGGTCGTGGAACGTCAATCGTGAGGAGTGGATGCGTGATGCAGAGTGGCTCAGCAATCTCAAGGTGCGAGCTTCGTACGGTATCCAAGGTAACGTAGACAAAAACACCTCGCCATTTGTCAAAGGTGAGTGGGGTACCGCTCAGTTCTTTGACGGCATCTACGAAGACATCATCACGGTGCTTGCACCGCCCAACCAAAAACTCCGTTGGGAGAAGACCACCACCTCCAACTTTGGTATCGACCTCGGACTGTTGGAAAACCGCATCTCGCTCATCTTTGACTACTACTACCGTAATAGTGACGATCTGATCAGTGTCCGTAGCCTGCCGAGAGAAAACGGCTTTGACTTTGTCAACCTCAACTGGGGACAGGTAGAAAACCGCGGTTGGGAGATCGCACTCTCCACCACCAATATCAAGACCAAGGATTGGACCTGGACCACCAGTCTCAACCTCTCTCAAAACAAGTCCAAGGTACTGGAGTACAACGTGAGGGACAACGACTACACCCCGTCACTCGAGGGGTATCCGGTCAACGCCCTATTCGTGATCCCCACAGCCGGGTTGGACGAAAACGGCATCATGACCTTTAGAGGGAAGGACGGCAAGACCTACAACTTCCAAGAGTATTACAAGCTCTCTACCGGAGCCTTTGGAGACGTTCGCAGCGACTTGATTCCTGAGGACTACCGCAACCTCTTTGAGTACGCGGGAGACAGAGACCCAAAGCTGACGGGAGGCTTCAGTACCACCTTGCGTTACAAGTCCGTAGACCTTGCGCTCTACTCCAATTTCTTTATCGATCGTTGGGTGACCCGTACACCGTTCTACAGACCTACACACGTAGATCCGGGGGTCAACTTTACACGCGATATATTTGATGTATGGAGCCCCGACAATACAGCCGGTATCTATCCCAAGATCTTGGGTACGGGTACCACCACAGAGATGGAGCAATATGCACGAGAGTGGATAGGCAGCTACGACCCTGCCAATACCTTTTCGCAGTATGACATTTGGGCAAAGAAGATGAGCTACTGGCGCATCAGCAGCATCCGCTTGGGCTACAATCTCAAAGGCAAGGATGTAGATACCGATATCTTTGACAGCATCCGATTCTCCGCCGAAGTGCGTAACCCATTTGTCATCAGTACCGACTACACCGGATATTTCGATCCCGAGACCTACGGCAATATCTACTCTCAACCGGTTGCCCGTACCTTCTCATTTGGTGTCAATGTCACCTTTTAATAGTAATGATAGACTATGAATAAGTTATACATACATATACTCACAGGGCTATTCCTCATCACTACCCTCACGGCGTGCGACAACTTTTTGGACATCGTACCCAAAGGGCAAGTCATTCCGGAGGAGACGGAAGAGTACAAAGCCCTGCTCACCCGCGGATACAATGTATTCCCCAGGAACAAAGAACTGTTGCAGATGAGAGGGGTGCAGATCACTCCAAATATTGACCCCTACGGGTTGTCCGGCTTCCCTGCCTTTCGCAACATCTACACATGGCAAGACAATGCCGATACCCAAGGGCATACGGAGGAGTACACCTATGCCAGTTTCTACACCGTGATCTTCCACGCCAATTCGATTATTATGGATATCAGCGAAGCCTCCGCCGCCGGTGATCCGGAGCGTGCCCAGCTGCTTGGCGAAGCCCATCTGCTCCGTGCCTACTCCTATTTCGAATTGGTCAATATGTACGGCCCCAAATACTCCGAGGCTGAGCGAGACACCAAGGTTGTGCCCATCAATAATACGATAGATATCGAGCAGACCCTTGCCCGTGCCACCTTGGGCGAATTGTACGACGCCATAGAGTCCGATCTTGCGACCGCCGAAAAACTGATGACCGTGACTCAGTGGGAGGCTCCCAAAGATAAGTTCAGAGCCTCCAAAGAGGCAGTCTATGCCATAGCTTCGCGGGTTTACCTCTACAAAGGCGACTGGGCCAAGTCGCTCTCGTACAGCCAAAAAGTATTGGGGGTAAGCACCGAGATGGAGGATCTCAATGCTGCCGAACCCCAACTGCCGACCAACTATAAATCGGCCGAAAACATTTGGGCTATGGAGGACTTATTTACATTTAACGTGAGAGAATATGCCTTTGCCGACCAAACCTATTACGATTCGTTTGACGACAATGACCTCCGCAAACAATACTATTTCAGTAGCCTATTGGATATGAATACTTGGGAAGAGCATCCCGCGCAAGGCAAATTTAACGGCAAGGACTTCCGTGCATCGGCACGCCGCTCCGAGATCTATCTCAATGCCGCCGAAGCTGCGGCACGTATGGGCAAAGATACCGAAGCCAAACAGTATGTAGCTACGCTGATGAGCAAACGCTACAATACCGATGGATTCCAAAGCCGACAGGAGGCCCTGCAACCTCTGTCAGGTGAGGCACTGGTTACCTTTATTTTGGACGAGCGACAAAAAGAACTCGGCATAGAGGGACACGAATGGTACGACTACAAACGCACCACCCAGCCGGCACTCACCAAAGTGGTCGAAGATAAAGAGTATCGATTGGAGCAAGGCGATGCCAGGTACGTATTGCGTATCCCCACATCAGCCATCAGCAATAATCCCCAACTGACCAAATAGACCGGTCCACCACACCCCGACATTGAGTAGTCACATGACCCGAGGTCATCAGTCGCTTACGGCACCCCGACAGTGACCGGTGACCTCGCTTCATTTCCCACCCTCATAGAGAGTGACGGGGAGTGTGGTCTAAAGATCGAGAGCTATTGCGTGTACTGACTCTCCATACTCTTACAGGTCTCACCTCCATGGGAGGTGACGCAGTGATTGATACGAATTATTTTGTTATGTTTGTAGTATTGCAAATCAATATTGCAAGCCATTATTATAAACCATAAATGATGAATTAAAACATGAAGAAAAGTATTCTTAGTATTGTATTATTGGCCGGCGCATTGATGTTCGGCAGCTGTACTACGGAGCAACGCAATGCGGCACAGGCGGAAGCCCAAGAGGAGATCCAAGAACTTAAGGAGGAGATTGAGGAACTTCGCAGTGCTTTGGGACAGAAGGAGAAGAACATAGAGAATATGGATCTGGACTTTACAGACCACGGACCCGACTTTTTCTCTGTCGATATTGAGGATTATACAGATGCCAATACCAATTTCCGCACCACCCTGTGGACGGGTCATCAGATGCAACTCACGCTGATGAGCATCCCGGTCGGCGGTGATATCGGCGAGGAGATCCACGGCGAAATCGAACAATTTATCCGTATCGAATCGGGTGAGGGTGAGGTCTTTATCGGTGAGACTCAGGAGACCATGAAGTCCGTGAAGCGTGTCGGCGATGACGATATTGTGTTTATCCCGAGAGGTGTGTGGCACAATATCAAAAACATCGGTGACGAGCCTATCAAACTTTACAGTATCTATGCTCCTACCGAGCATCCCAAAGGCACAATCCACGTGACCATGGAGGAAGGCCAAGAGCACGACCACTGATTGATCGATAGATTTATCGTGCACAGAAGCCCCTATCGGCATCAGCCGATAGGGGGTTCTGACACACAAGGCTGTCGAGATTCGACCCCCACGGATCACGTATTATATGGTACGAATGGGGGGAACATCGGCGACCCCGAAGGGGTCGAATTTAATTAGCCCGTGTGTCAGAAGGGGCTGTCGGCGTCAGCCGAT
>JAUNLZ010000058.1 GCA_030532005.1 Porphyromonas sp. | reverse complement strand
AATACAGCATACAACCAGCCTGAAACCTCCGATAGCAACTGTGCAACGGTCTCATTATTGTGTGCGATGGGTGGGATCACCGACGCCCCATTAATTACTGTTAATTATTATATCATATCTTGTTTTGGCGTTGGTTGTCGGGATCGATATCGGTGATTTTGTAATCCCTTACAATACAGTGGGTTGGGAGGGGTAGTAACCTCGCCAAAGTTAGACGGCCGACTCGCCACGGTTAATATGCGGTCTCGTCTCTGTCCCGTCGGCCGACTAACCGTGGCGAGTCGGCCGTCTAACTTTGGCTAACTTCGGGTCTCCCCTACGCCCCTATAAACCAAAGGGTTAGAGAGGGGGTCATCTCACCACCCTCGAACTGCCCCAAATGTATAAAAAATGCACGGTAGAGGTATTACAGATCCACGCTTTTTCATCTTTCGACGCTTCCATCCACACAAAAAAAAGGACTGACTGGACGTGAGGATGCGGTAAAGTCTATGTTTCTTTTTTGTATCTTTGTGAAGATGGACTTGGCATGGAAATATTTCCCTCTCGATCAGGAGCAGAAAGCGGCGGTCGCTCATTTGGCTGCCGAGGCCAGGCTATTGCCCTCTGTCGTGGAGGTGATTATGAAGCGGGGGATTCAGGATATCGAGTCGCTGAACCATTATTTGTCGCCTTCGCTCAAGGATCTGTATGATCCCTTTCTGATGACCGGTATGGATGCCGCTGTTAACCGTCTCAATAAGGCCATCGGTAATAAGGAAAAGATATTGGTCTACGGTGATTATGATGTTGACGGGATCACTGCCGTGACCTTGGTCTATAAATACCTCCGTTATATCACCACCAATATTGACTATTATATCCCGGATAGGTACGAGGAGGGGAGCGGTATCTCTAAGCGCGCCATCGATTTTGCTCACGATGAGGGGGTGACGCTGATGATAGCGTTGGACTGTGGTATCAAAGCCAATGATATGGTGGCGTATGCCAAGGGACTCAATATAGACATTATAATATGTGACCATCACGTGCCTGACGCAGATCTGCCGGAGGCGGTAGCCAACCTCAATCCCAAATTACCGGGATCGCGTTATCCGTTTAAGGAGCTGAGCGGCTGCGGTGTGGGGTACAAGCTGATGCAGGCTTTTGGCAACAGCAACGGTACGGAGCCGAGGATGTTGGACAATATGTTGGACCTTGTCGCCATCAGTATTGCGGCTGACTTGGTACCGTTGGTGGGGGAGAATAGGATATTGGCGCACTTCGGTCTCAAGAAGTTGAACCACCGCCCATCGGTGGGTCTGAGGGGGATCATCAATGTGAGCGGTCTGCAGAGCAAGCAGATAGATATGAGTGATATCATCTTTAAGATCGGGCCGCGTATCAATGCTTCGGGTCGTGTGCAGAGCGGACGGGAGTCGGTCGACCTATTGCTGACGCGCGATGCCAAGGAGGCGAAGGTGATGAGCCACCATATTGACGAATACAATAACCAGAGGCGGCTCATTGACCATTCGATCACGCAGGAGGCCAATGAGATTGTGGAGAGCTTTACCGATATGGAGGACCGCAAGATCATCATTGTGTACGATCCCTCCTGGCACAACGGTGTGATAGGTATCGTGGCATCGCGTCTCTCGGAGCGGTACAATCGCCCCACTATCGTGCTGACCGACACCCACGATGATATGATCAACGGTTCGGCGCGCAGCGTGATGGGCTACGACATCCATACGGTGTTGGAGGCGAATAAGGATATATTGGAAAACTTTGGCGGTCACCCCTTTGCCGCCGGTTTCACGATACAAAAGAGGCATCTGCACCAGTTCATCCAGAGTGCCACTGCCATTGTTGATCAAGATCTGACGGTTGAGGACCTCCAGCCCAAGCACGATATCGACCTCCCTTTGGAGCTTGCCGATATCAATTCTACACTACGTCGCCAATTGCGTCGTATGGCACCCTACGGCCCGGGCAATGAAAAACCCCTCTTCTCTACCCGCGGTGTGGTGAGCGTGACTCCGCCGCGTCTGATGGGCTATAAGAAGAGTCACTTGAGGCTCATGATCTCTATGCCCAACGAGATGCCCATCTACCAAGCGGTGGCGTATAATCAAGCCGACCTCCTGCCGTTGATAGCCAAGGGCAAGCCCTTTGATATCCTATATTATATTGAGGAATCGCAATGGCAGGGACGGTATATGGTGCAACTCAACATCCGGGACATACATATCGTTGACGGAGAGTAGCCATGAAGCTGAGGCTATCTACGACCGAATCGCCCCTTGATATACTCAAGAGGTATTGGGGGTATGAAGCGTTTAGGCCGATGCAATCGGAGGTGATCGAGAGTCTGCTCGGCGGTCACGACACTTTGGCGTTGATGCCTACGGGCGGCGGCAAGTCTATCACCTTCCAGGTACCGGCAATGATGTGTGACGGGGTCACCATTGTTGTTTCCCCTCTTGTGGCGTTGATGAAAGACCAGGTCGACGGACTGAGGAAGCAAAAAATCCCTGCCGGCTATCTGCACAGCGGTCAGACCCGTGGTGAGATGTTGGCGGTGTTGGACAATTGTACTTTCGGTTACTTCAAAATCCTTTATGTATCGCCCGAGCGTCTCTCCAATCCTCTTTTCTTAAAGAGGTTGCAGAGTCTGACCGTCTCCTTTGTGGTAGTGGACGAAGCGCACTGTATCAGTCAATGGGGCTATGACTTCAGACCCGATTATCTCAAGATACACCTATTCAGAGAGCTGTTGCCCGAAATTCCGTTCTTGGCGCTTACCGCTACCGCCACTCCTACAGTGGCGGAGGATATCAAGGAAAAATTGATGTTTGGAGAGGAGAGTCGCACCTTTAAGCGTAGCTTTTACCGCAAAGCCCTCTCTTATGTGGTGCGAAAGACGTACGATAAACCGCGGGAGTTGATCCATATCTTACGGAGCGTAGAGGGGAGTGCTTTGGTCTATGTGCGGAGCCGCAAGAAGTGCCGTTTGCTCTCCGATCTTTTGGTCAGTTACAACCTCAATAGCGATTATTTCCACGCCGGCCTGCCGCCCGAGGTCAAAGCGAGGAAGCAAAATGAGTGGCAGGAGGGCAAGACGCGTATTATGGTCTGTACCAATGCCTTTGGTATGGGGATCAATAAGGAGGATGTGAGGGTGGTGGTACACCCTTCGCCGCCCGCTTCGCCGGAGTTTTACTACCAAGAGGCGGGGCGTGCCGGCAGAGACAACCGCCGCGCCTATGCTGTATTGCTCTACACACCGAGCAAAGACGAGTCTTACCTCAGGATGTTGCTCGAACGAGAATACCCGCCGGTGGAGACGGTGAGACAAGTGTACGATAAACTGGGCAATTACTTCCAACTCGGAGTGGAGAGCGGCGAAGGGGCGGTATTTGAGTTTACACTCTTGGACTTTTGCGCTAAATACTCCGTGCCGAGCTATGTGGTCACCGCTTCGCTCTCCATATTGGAGCTGTCCGGTTATATGGTCTACCTCGAAAACCACGAGATCGCCAGCCGCCTGATGATCATCACCGAGCGCAATCGGCTTTATACGCTCTTTTCGGATCAAGAGAAAATCTACGATGACCTGTTGGAATATCTCATGCGGCATTATGCAGGGTTATTTTCCGAGTATGTATTTATAGACGAGCGGCAGATCTGCAGCGCCCTCTCTATCTCCGGAGAGCGATTGGTACAGCTTCTGACCAACCTGCGGCGGTGGCATGTCATCGATTATAAACCGGGTGTGAGGGGCAATTACATCAGTTATCTGACGCAGCGGTTGCCCGCTAAGTTGATCAAGATCCCCCAATCGATTTACCGAAGCCGGTACCAAGCGGCAGAGGAGCGGGTCGATGCGATGGAGCAATATATGTCGGTCGGCGACAGGTGCCGGAGCCTGCAACTGATGAAGTACTTTGCCGAGTCGGATCCGCTGCCTTGCGGCTACTGTGATTACTGTCTCCGGCACCCGCCCAAAGGACTCAGCTACCGGCGTTTGGACGATATCGAAGCGTATGTCAGGTCGCATCCCCAAACCACAATGGCGGATCTCGGCTCCGCTTTCTCCGAACTCACCGAGAGCGAAGTGGAGGAGGCGATCCACCGACTCCAAGAGGAGTACCACCCCATCCGTATCGACGGTTCGCGGATTATCTATGGAGAGAACTAAGGGATACAAAAAAGGCAATGCCACAACATAACGGCATTGCCTTTTTTTGTATCCTGTCACAGGGGTTAGTAGAGGATCGGTCTGATCTCTACTCTACGTCCCAAAGGGTACTTACTCTTGGTATCCTTCATAGAGTCGATACCCGATGGGATCACCTCGAGTCTGTCGCGCGGCACACCCTTGCCGACGAGATAGTCGGCTACCGCATTGACACGGCGGCCGGACAGCTTATTGTTATAGCTCATCTTGCCTTCGGGCGATGCATATCCGCGGAGCGAGATTCTGAGGTCGTTCTCTTTCATCCACGCCGCCACATTATCCAACGTTTCGGCAGACTCCCCCTTGATCTTGCTACTGTCAAAGTCGAAGTAGGCGACGCTCATATAGAGTTCGATCTCCTTGCTGTCGAGACCCGGTTTGAGTGCAATAGCCTCCTCGGGGTCAATGATGCGGCCGGGGGTCAGCGGTTTTTTGACCCGGTCGTTGGTCGACGTGGATTGATGCCCTGGCGTCTCTCCCTGTGCGGCAAGGTTTTGGGCGGGTATCACATAACTTCCGGGCAAATCGCTGCCGGCAAGTAGATGATTGATCACCGTTGGATCCAAATCTCCTCGGGATAAGAGGAGTGCGTAGAGCAATCGCTCCATCTGATCCAATCTCCGCTCCAACGGCTCGGTATAGGTGCGTGCCAATGCTTGGTCCAAGGCACGTCGCCTGAGTGTCTCCACCTTAAAGGCGGTCAGCACAGAGTCACGGTGGTGGGCTTCGACATACGGCTTACGCGCTTCGAGAATGAGCTGCGTGATCAGCTCCTCCGCCTGTTCCTTAGTGATCGGCAGGAGTGCATCCGGAGCCATCTCCTCATAGCCTTCGGTCGCATAGATAGCGTCCCACACTTGACGCTCAATATCGTCCTCCGAGGCGGACATCACCACACTGTCTGCAGGCAGTGCGGTGTCTGATGCGGCAGCCTGTCCCTTGGCTTCGGGCATCACGCCCAAGCCAAGGAAAAGCGCCGTCAGTGCCGACGTCAGAGTATTTACAAATATCTTATTGTGTTTCATCATTTCCGTCTCTTCTTAGAATACGAAGCGATAACCTACAATAATCTGATTGTTCTTAAATAGACCTCTGGATACGTAGTCCACAAACAATTCGCCGGGGGTGCCGAGATCAAAGTTGGCGCCCGCAATCAGGTTGACGCCAAACTTGAGACCCAAACCGTGGTTATAGACACCGAGACCAAATCCGGCATACGGATCTACCGGAGAGTTATTGATTACAAAATTGTAGATGGTATTGGCCGAGAGGTTAAAGGCGCTCTCATTGCCAAAACCGACCATCAACTCAGGTACGAAGTCGATGTCCGTATCCGACACCTGCATATAACCGCGCAGACCGAGCATCCATTGGGTGTTCTCACCAAAGTTGACACCCGTAACAGCTGCCAAGCGGTTGAGTTTGAGGAATTGCTCCCTCACCTGAGTCGTACCCACTTGTGTGCCGGGCTGCGATGTTACAGGAGCGGTCACCACCGGATTGGCACGCTGTACCGGTACCACTTGGGTGGTAGTGCCTCTATTATAGTTGGTACGCTCCATACGATCCATGCGGTCTACCAACCGACGCATCTCGTTGACCATTTGCTGGTCGGTCATATTCTGCGTGGTCACCTGAGGGTTATTCGTGCCGTTCTGAGCATTGAGCGCCGATATGATGATGTCCATCTCGGATTGAGAGAACTGTGTGGCACGGGCATTTTCCTCTGCACGTATCTTGTAGAGGATGCGATCGACCATCTCCTCAAACTCCTGTTTGGTCATCATATCACCGGTACGCACCCTCTCCTTGCGGAAGATGGATTCGCGATCCATGCTGCGAGAGGCGTTGACCCTTTCGTTGATGCCTTGGTTGGTATCATCGCTGACCTCTTCACCGTAGGTTGGGAACGTAGGCTCATAAGCCGCAGCGCCGATGTTGATACGCAGACCGGCGTTGTAGGTCAAGCTGGTGTAGATATTGTCCACCTCAGTTTCTTCCCACTTGTTATTATCCGAAGAGAGCATCGCATTGACGTTACCGAAGAGCGCCACATACTTGGAGAATGGTATCTCTATACCGGCACCACCCATCAAGAATAGGTTGTGGATGTCAAATCGTTCCTCGGCTGAGGCGTTGGGATCGGTAGCGTTGGGATCGGTCGGGATCAGCCCCTTGTCATCCAAGTAACCGGCGCCCACCGTGAGATAAGGCACGATACCGCGAGGTTGGTTGAGACGCAGGAGCAAGTTGGCACCGTACATCTTGAGGTTGTTGTCAAACTCAAAGTTGAGCTTCTGAGGATCCTTGGTGCCTTGGTAGTAAAAGGCGCGCAGACCGATGAGAGACGAAAAGTCCAGACCTGCCGCACCACCGACAAACCATTGGTCGGGCTGAGACAGATTTTCGTGGAAGTCGGCATACATCACACCCGGTTCCAATACAAACTTGACCCCTCTGAAACCATCTTCGAAAAGATTGCTGTATTGCTTGCTCATATCGCTTTGACCCGACATACCGCCGAGGATGATATCGAGCGAAGCGAGAGCCGACCAATTGCCCCATCGCTTGGCATCGTCGTCAACATTAGGATTGAGGAGGTAATTGACATGGTTCAAATTGAACTGCGTATTCCTACCCTCCAAAGAGAGCGCGATACGGTCGGTAAGGTTAAACCTCACACCGGCGCCGGCAGCGAGATAGATCTGCTTCTCCGTCGATTTGGCATCCTCAATCACACCCGCTTCGGTATCAAAGGGGTTGTATTTAAGTAGCTGCACACCACCGCCCACAGTGAGGTAAGGCGAGACCGTGTACCTGCTGCTCAGTATATTAAACTTGAGCTCACCACCCACCCGAGTGATGTCCATATCCATACCCTCAAGTTTGTCAAGGATATTGTCGGACAGAGGGTTCCACTCCTTGTCCTGAAGCGTATTTTTGAGGTTGATTGACTTCTCGACAGCTCCCCTCAGTTCCACATAAGGGCCAAAACCGACGCCTACCCGCAATCCGTAAAAAGGAGAGTTATTTAGGGCAATGTTTTGGTTCCACCAGTTGTAAGAAATGTTGGGAGATAATGTAAAATTGACACCGTCTACTTGAGCATTGGCGGTTGACATACCAAGTAGTCCCAATAGACCCCCAATCACAAGTGCTTTTAATTTTCGATTAATCATGAATTTATTTGTTGTTTGTAAAAATATTATAGTATTCACTACGCCGTAAAGATACATAAAATCTGCCAAGGCTTGTTAGATGTGACGTATTTGCCATTAATTAATATGCTGATTTTGCAATCACATATCATTATTTGTTTGATGTATTACACTTTGCATCTCTCTTTTGTTCACTCCTCGAACCGATCACAATCACGACCGCGTAAACATAAGATCCGGCGGCATGGATAAAAACGGTTTTCTTGGTGCCGCCCCATGTGAGGCATTGACTTCGGGACTCGATGCCCCTCCCACACCTTTCGCTCGGCCCATCACCCAAATATCGGATGAACCATATATATGGTGTCATCGGTGAAACGGCGGCGACCCTCCATCAGACCATGTATATATATGGTGTGGACGGTGGAACGTCTGCATCCCTCCCCATCAAATCACATATATATAGGTGTCATCGGTGAAACGACGGCGACCCCGGAGGGGTCGAATCTACGTAGCCCGTGCGTCATTGGCGCCCATCGGTGTTAGCCGATGGGTACCAATGACCTCGGGAACGCGGTATCCTTCACCTATTTCCGACCTTTAGGTCGCACCAGCCATCACACACCATATTATGGTGCGACCAAAAGGTCGGCGGGTGGGGTGACGTCGCGTCCCGGGGTCAACGCCTCACGTTGGCTGACGCCATCGTTCGCCATTGACCACCTATCTATTTAAATGCGACCCCTCCGGGGTCGTCTAAAGTATCGATGATGGGTTGTATTTTTATACATTTAGGGCATTTGGAGGGAGGTGGAGGGTGAGGAAATCGGGTCTCTTCTAACTATTTGGTTTATAGGGGCGTAGGGGAGACCCGAACTTAGCCGAAGTTAGACGGCCGACTCGCCGCGGTTAGTCGGCCGACTAGACCGAGCCGAGACCGCATATTAACCGCGGCGAGTCGGCCGTCTAACTTCGGCTAAGTT
>JAUNLZ010000057.1 GCA_030532005.1 Porphyromonas sp. | reverse complement strand
AAGTCTTTTACCTAAATTTGGAGTAGCGTTGCACTTGTAACTGGAATGTGCCTTAGGGAATAAAGTACCTAAAGATATGTGTATTAGATTAAAAATAAGTAAGTTTGCGAGGAATAATCCAATATTAAATTTCTTAATAGAAATATATGGCTAACGTAATCAAGATCAAGAAAGGACTTGACATCAACCTTGTGGGTAAAGCGCCCAAAGTAGAGGTAAAGGTGGGAACAGTCCAATCTTACGGTGTAGTGCCTGACAACTTCCCCGGTTTTGTACCAAGATTGGAAGTTAAGGTCGGCGATCGTGTGCAGGCAGGGTCGGCGTTGCTCTACCATAAAGAGACCCCTACCCTCAAGTTGACCGCTCCCGTGAGTGGTGAGGTGGTAGATGTAAAGCGTGGGGCAAAGCGTAAAATCCTATACATTGAGATCAGACCTGACGCCACGATAGAGTACAAACCTTTTGATGTCGCTGACATCGAGAAGAAAAGCGTAGAGGAGGCGATTACCCTATTGTCGGAGAGCGGATTCTTATCTCTTTTCAGAAATCGTCCGTACGACAGGATCGTCAACCCGGCTGTAAAACCGAGGGACATCTATGTGACCGCATATCAAAGTGCCCCCTTGGAGGGTGACGCCCTTGATCTGATCGGTGATGATGTACAACACCTGCAAAAAGCGGTGAACCTCCTGAGTAGGATGACCAGCGGCAGAGTACACATCAGTGTCAAAGCCGGAGCCAAGCTGAGCTTGACCAACTGCGAGATCCACGAGATGGAAGGATCACACCCCGCAGGCAATGCAAGTGTGGTGATCAACCACACCCGACCCATCAATAAAGGCGAAAATGTATGGGTCATCGGGATGACCGAATTGGCATTGCTCGGACGTTTCCTTGCCACCGGCAGAGTGGATATGAGACGGAAGGTGGTATTTGCCGGCTCACGTATGGAGAGCGCCGGTGTTGCGGATGTGATCTGCGGTGCCGACATCAACCAACTCTGTGCGGAGAAGATAGACAACAGTCGCGGCAACGTACGTCTGATTGACGGCAATGTGCTGACCGGCACACAAGTAATCGGCGACTACCGCCATCTCAGCCCATTCCACAGCCTTATCACAGCCATACCTGAGGGAGACGACACACACGAGATGTTTGGTTGGGCATCACTGAGCCCCAAACGCTTTAGTGTCAATCGTGCTTATCCAAGTGCCTTTGTGGGTAAAAACCGAGACTATGACCTCGATGCCCGGCTCAAAGGGGGTCCGAGAGCCATCATCGTCAGCAACGAATACGACAAGGTCTTCCCGCTCGATATCTACCCCGAGCAATTGATAAAAGCCACTATAGCTTTTGATATTGACAAGATGGAAGCTCTCGGAATATATGAGGTGGCACCCGAAGACTTTGCACTTTGCGAATTTGTAGATACCTCCAAGTTGGAGCTTCAATACATAGTGCGAAAGGGATTGGATCAACTGTATAAGGAGTTGAACTGACCAAACAATTGAGTATTCACGATATAATAGAGATATATTACTTTGAACGGTTTAAGAAAATATTTAGACAAGATCAAGCCAAACTTTGAGAAGGGTGGCAAGATGTCTTCTCTATGGTCGACTTTTGATGGATTTGAGTCCTTCCTTTTCGTACCCAATACGACAAGTAAGCGTGGCGTACACATCCATGATGCTAACGACTCTAAGAGGACAATGATCATAGTGGTAATGGCCCTCATCCCGGCACTCCTTTTCGGAATGTATAACGTAGGGTATCAGCATTACCTTGTTACAGGTCAGGAAGCGGGCTTCTGGACCATGTTCTTTTACGGCTTCTTGGCAGTACTCCCCCAGATAATAGTCAGCTATGTAGTTGGCTTGGGTATAGAGTTTGCCGTGGCACAGGTCAAGCACGAAGAGGTGGCAGAGGGATTTTTGGTATCCGGTCTGTTGATCCCCATGATTGTACCTGTAGAGACGCCTTTATGGCAGATTGCAGTAGCAACAGCATTTGCCGTTGTGTTTGCCAAGGAGGTATTCGGCGGTACCGGTTACAACGTACTCAACGTTGCATTGGTGACCCGTGCGTTCCTATTCTTTGCCTATCCGGGTCAGATGTCGGGAGATTCGGTATTTATCCGTACCGGCAAGACATTTGGTATGGGTGGCACCGCTACCACCGTTGATGCATACACCGGAGCGACTCCATTGGGACAAGCAGCTATGGTGGGCAATGAAGTACCTCAGATCACCAACGCTATCGGCGAACCCATCTCTTCGTTAGATTACTTTATAGGGTTGATCCCCGGCTCAGTGGGCGAGACCTCTACCATTGCCATTCTGTTGGGCGCGCTCCTACTGCTCGTCACCGGTGTGGCAAGCTGGAAAATTATGATCTCCATATTTGGCAGCGGGTTCCTTACCGCACTCCTTTTCAATGCCATTGGCGGTAATGGTGTGATGCTGATGCCTGCCATTGACCATATCCTGCTCGGAGGTTTTGCATTTGGTGCCGTGTTTATGGCTACCGACCCTGTGACTGCCTCTCGTACAGAGACCGGCAAGTGGATTTACGGTATACTGATCGGCTTCCTCGCCGTAGTCATCCGTGCCCTCAACCCCGGTTATCCGGAGGGTATGATGTTGGCCATCCTGCTGATGAACGTATTTGCTCCGCTGATTGACTTCTACGTAGTAGATGCCAATATCAAGAAGCGTCTCAATCGTGCAAAAGCTGTATCAACAGCACAGAGCAAGTAATGTATAACTAATCCATGTACAATTAAGACAATGAATAAGAATAGTAATACATACGTGATCCTCTACTCCTCTATCATGGTCATCTTGGTAGCGGTAGGATTGGCATTTACATCGCAGGTACTCAAGGATAAACAGACCGAGAACGTCAACAAAGACACCATGGCTCAGATCTTAGCCGCGCTCAAGATACATCCGGACGACGTACCCGCCACCTATAACAGCGTGATCAAAGAGGCATTCCTCGTCACCCCTCAAGGTGAGGTCATCGAGGGGTCTGAGGGTATAAGTGTCAAAGATGCTGCATTTACCAAACCCTTGTCAGAGATTAACGATGGCAATGCCCCTGTGTTTGTAGCGGAAGTAGACGGACAAACCAAGTACATCCTCGGACTCTACGGTCAAGGTCTATGGGGACCTATTTGGGGTTACATAGCCCTAAACGACGATGCCAACACCGTATACGGTATCAATCTGTCACACGCCAGTGAGACCCCGGGTCTGGGTGCCGAGATCGCCAATTACGATCACTTCCAAAAGCACTTTGAGGGTTTAGAGATATATAAGGATAATGAGTTTAAGAGTATTGCGGTAGTTAAACCGAGCGTAAAGGTTGAAAATCAAGACAGAGTAGACGGTATCTCAGGCGGTACCATCACCTCTCAGGGTGTCAACAATATGCTCTTTAACTCACTGAGCATCTACAAAACTTATTTAGACACCCTAAGAAAATAACATCTGACATGGCACTATTTGATAAGAAAAATAAAGCAATACTTTTAGACCCTATCAGTAAAAACAACCCTGTAGTGGTTCAGGTCTTGGGTATCTGTTCGGCTTTGGCCGTGACCAGCAAATTAGAGCCTGCCATTGTGATGGCTCTATCAGTAACCGTAGTGGTGGCATTTGCCAACGTCATCATAGCCCTACTACGCAAGACCATTCCTAACAACATTCGCGTGATCGTACAGCTTGTAGTGGTGGCATCCCTTGTGACCATCGTCAATGAGTTGCTCAAAGCCTATGCCTTTGATCTCAGCAAGCAACTGTCGGTATTTGTAGGATTGATCATCACCAACTGTATCCTGATGGGTCGCCTCGAGGCGTTTGCTATGACCAATAAGCCTTGGCCATCATTCCTTGACGGTATCGGTAACGGATTGGGTTATGGTATTATCTTGGTCATCGTAGGTTTCTTCCGCGAACTGTTTGGCTCCGGCACGTTGATGGGTTACCAGGTCATTCCGGATAGTTTTTACGAAGCGGGATACGTCAATAACGGACTCTTCATTTTGCCTCCGATGGCTCTGATCATTGTAGCCGTTATCATCTGGATACACCGCACGGTAAAACCCGAATTACAAGAGAATAATTAATCGAGTAAGTGAAATCAAATAAACGAAAAGACAGTATTTAATATGGAATATTTAAGTCTATTTGTCAAGTCCATTTTTGTGGATAACATGGTCTTCGCTTACTTCCTTGGGATGTGCTCATTCTTAGCCATCTCCAAGAATGTCAAGACCTCTCTCGGACTTGGAGTAGCGGTAACTGTAGTATTGGTACTCACCCTGCCGCTCAACTGGCTGTTGGAGAATTACGTACTCAAAGCGGGAGCGCTACAATGGATTAGCCCTGAGTTGGCTGATGTAGATCTGAGCTTCCTCAGTCTGATCATCTTTATTGCAGTGATTGCCGCATTTGTGCAAATATTAGAGATGGTGGTAGAGAAATTCAGCCCCTCACTATACAATTCACTCGGTATCTTTTTACCGCTGATTGCTGTTAACTGCTCCATTCTCGGAGGATCATTATTTATGCAACAGCGCGAATTTGCCAATATCGGTTTTGCTGCTACATACGCGTTTGGATCGGGTATTGGTTGGTTGTTGGCCATTGTAGGGTTGGCGGCCATACGTGAGAAGTTGATATATAACGATGTGCCAAAACCATTACGTGGTTTGGGTATGGCGTTTATCATCACCGCCCTTATGGGTATCGCATTCCAGGCCTTCTCAGGGTTGAGTATTTAAGTAGGGCATCAAAAAATAGAAATCTAATTAGAGCATAATATAATGACATTCTTAGCAATTTCTACCAGCACTATAGTAGTCAGCACCATAGCGTTCCTCGTACTGATACTGCTATTGGTGATACTGTTGCTGTTAGCACAGAAGAAATTGGTTGCGTCGGGCAACGTAACCATCACAGTCAATGACGACAAAAAGTTGGAAGTGCCACAAGGCGGATCTCTACTGACCACCCTGCAAAACCAGGGCGTATACCTTTCGAGCGCCTGCGGTGGCCAAGGCACCTGCGGACAGTGCAGATGTCGCGTAGTCGAAGGTGGAGGAGAGATCTTATCTACCGAAAAGCCTCACTTCTCACGCAAAGAAGTCAATAATAACTTCCGTCTGTCGTGCCAAGTAAAGGTAAAAGAAGACCTCAAAGTGGTAGTACCCGAGGAGGTATTCGGCGTGAAAGAGTGGGAGTGCGAAGTGATCTCCAACCGCAACGTCGCTTCATTTATCAAGGAGTTTGTGGTACGATTGCCTGAGGGCGAGCACATGGACTTCAAGGCAGGTTCTTACGCACAGATCAAGATACCTAAGTACGATGTCAAGTACGCAGATATGGAGATCCAAGAGCCGTTCAAGGCCGAGTGGGATAAGTTCAATATGTGGGGCCTAACAGGCAAAAACACAGAAGAGACCATACGCGCTTACTCCATGGCCAACTATCCTGCCGAGGGTAACATCATCACACTCAACGTACGTATCGCCACTCCTCCATTTGACCGCAAAAATGGCGGTTGGATGAAAGTGCCTCCCGGCATTGCATCGACCTATATCTTTAGCCTCAAACCGGGCGACAAAGTGACTATGTCGGGTCCTTACGGAGAGTTCCACATCCAAGACACAGATGCAGAGATGCTATACATCGGTGGCGGTGCCGGTATGGCTCCGCTCCGCGCGCAGATCCTGCACTTGTTTAATACACTCAAGACCAACCGCAAAGTCTCCTATTGGTACGGTGCACGATCAAAAGTCGAGATCTTCTACGAAGAAGACTTCCGCAAACTTGAGCGTGAGTTCCCTAACTTCTCCTTTAATATAGCCCTCTCGGCAGCATTGCCTGAGGATAACTGGACAGGTTACACAGGGTTTATCCACCAGGTGATCTACGACGAATACCTCAAGAACCACCCGGCGCCCGAAGACATCGAGTACTATATGTGCGGTCCCGGTCCGATGGCGGCATCAGCACTCAAGATGCTTGACGACCTTGGAGTCTCTCGTGAGAGTATCTTCTTTGACGACTTCGGTTGATGACTTAAATAGACCAACGATCTATCAACAAGAGGGTGAGCCTACAACAGACAAGGCTCACCCTCTTTTTTGTACCACACAGCAACAAACACAACAAGTGGAGGCGGCGGAGGTGTGCGGAGGTGGGTGAGTGGTGGGAAGAAGGTGGGAGAGAGATAATGTAAAGGTAGTACTGTCCACTACCCTACCACCACTTCTCTATCGATCAGCATCAATATAAACAAACTGACCACCGGCACTTGGCACAGTGGTCAGCATATATGATTCGCTGTTGACGCTGTCTAATCTCTTGATTAAAGAATTGATTATAGATCGAGTAATTCCCTAATCTCCAACAATTCTTGACCAAACTTTTGATCGGTATCCAATAGGTTACGAATCGTCTTATCTGCGTATATAACAGTGGAGTGGTCACGACCTCCCAAGTCGGCACCAATCGCAGCCAGAGAGACGTCGGTCAGCTCCTTTGCCAGATACATCACCACCTGACGCGCTTGCACAATATCACGCTTGCGCTTACGCCCTATCACATCCGCCGCATCAATATTATAGTACTTACAGACCGTATCAAGGATTTCCGGCACACTGATCTTACGCTCCTCCACACCTACCGTTTGAGACAGCACCTTACGTGCCAGATCCATAGAGATTTCTTCGTTACAGTATAGAGCATTGGCCATAAGAGACGTCAAGGCACCCTCCAAATCACGGACATTATCCTTGGCATGCTTCACGATAAAGTTAAACACCTCATCACTGATTTGCACCCCCTCCTTATTGACTTTGGCAGACAAGATCTCGCGTCGCAGATGGGCATCCGGACGCTCTATCTCCACCGTAAGTCCCCATTTCAATCGAGTGTACAACCGATCCTCCATTCCTTTAAGGTCGGCGGGGCATCTATCCGAAGTGATAATGATCTGTTTTCCCAACATCTTTAGATGATTAAAGATTTGGAAAAAGGCATTTTGAGTACTTATCGCCTCACTCAGCTCCTGTATATCGTCTATAAGTAAGAGGTCTATATTTTGATAGTAGTTAAAGAAAACCTCCGGTTTACGCGTCGTAATTGTCGCATCGACAAACTGCCGTTTAAAAGTCTGAGCCGGTACATATACCGCCTTATATCCCGGCCGATTAGCGACCAATTCATTACCTACGGCGTGCATCAAGTGCGTCTTGCCGACACCCGAAGCCCCATAGACAAATAGGGGGTTAAATGCGGTCTCACCCGGTTTGGCTACAATACTCTTAGCCGCGGTATACGCCAAACGGTTACAAATACTTTGATAAAAGGTATCAAACCCCATCCGCTCATCCAAGTGAGTGACGAAGTGGTCAGACTTGACATCGTTTTTTTCGATCGGACGCACTCCCGCCGTCGGGACAGAGTAAATCAAGTTGATGCCCGTACCAAACGCTTTCTCCAAAGCCCCCTTAAATAGATCGAAGTAGTCCCCTTCTAATTTAAACCGATAGTCCTGAGAGGGTACGCGGATGGTCAACGTATTATCACGCATACTCACAGGCTCCAAAGGCTTAAACCAAATATTAAACTCTCTACTGTTAGAGAGGTGGGCATTCATTTCAGACAAAAAAACGTCCCACGAACTACTTAAACTACTATCCATCAAATCAAATTACCAAAGCTTAAAAATAAGCGTACAAAATACTTGAACCTAATAAAACAAAGGTTCTCAATACAAACGCCTGTCGCTGATTATTAATTAAGAAATAGCCTCCTAATCAATTGCTATTTTTTAGTAAATACAAACGTTTTTAGGCACCAAGAGAGAGGGTACTCAGCACCGCTCTCTCTCATAGCTACTGCAAAGATTATAAATTATAATGAGATAAAAAAACCCTTAACCGATGCCCCAAAGCCCATAACCTTACAGCACAAAGGGTTATGTGTTAAGTAATTGTTTATCAATAGTTAAGGATATATTACAGTCCTAATCTATTGGTTCATAACACCTTTGGAGTGGTCAACTTCAAATGTTAAAAACTCCTTATATCCAATTCTTTCTATACGAGTTTACAATTTATCCCAATGCCCTTAACCTACCAATTTTTCCAAGGTTTTGCAACCCCATTTCGTAGGGTCAGACCTTTTTTCAAGTGGAGGGGAAATTAAGCGAATCGCTCGATAATCTAAAGGTGGAGAAGAGGGGGATCTGTAATCCCTCAAACTATCATTTTTTATACATTTAGGGCATTTTGAGGACGGGAGAATCAGCACTCTCCTAACTGACTGGTTTATAGAGGCGTAGGGGAGACCCGAACTTAGCCAAAGTTAGACGGCCGACTCGCCGCGGTTAGACGGCCGACGGGACAGAGACGAGACCGCATATTAACCGCGGCGAGTCGGCCGTCTAACTTTGGCTAAGTTACTACCCCTCCCAATCCCTT
>JAUNLZ010000002.1 GCA_030532005.1 Porphyromonas sp. | reverse complement strand
TATTAACCGCGGCGAGTCGGCCGTCTAACTTTGGCTAAGTTACTACCCCACCCAATCAACTGTATTATAAGGGGTTACAAAATCACCGATTGACGCCTTAACAATCAGCACCAAAACAAAATATAACAAAGGAATTAACGGTAATTAATAATTTGTCGGCGATTCCATCCACCGTCTACCATTTGGGGTACGATGGGTGGTGCGACCTAAAGGTCGAGAGAGCCGGGGTGACGTCGTGTCCCGGGGTCAACGCCTCACGTTGGCTGCCGCCAACGTTCGCCATTGACCACCGGACTATTGAGATGCGACCCCTACGGGGTCGTCCGCCTTCGGCCCCATTTGGGGTGCGGATGCGTCGGGTCATTCATCGTTCTCCCATTCGGGGTGCGATTGCATCGTGTCACACACATATATATATGGTGTCGACGGAGAACAATGGCGACCCCGGAGGGGTCGAATTTAATTAGCCCGTGCGTCATCAATGCCGATCGGCGTTAGCCGGTCGGTATTGATGACCTCGGGAACCAGGCAACCTTCACGAAATTCGACCTTTAGGTCGCACCACCCATCCCACACAATATATATAGGGAGACCTAAATATATAACTGCTGTGAGGCGCCGACACGGAGAGACCTCTTATCCTTCATCCGCACGAAAGAAAGGACGGAACCGAAATATGCGGGCGGTCAATCGACCCGATGACGATCAAGGTTTTGTCAGTCCGGGATTGGGGATTAGATATTTGGGTACGTAAAAGTGGCGGCAAATGTGTATATTTGTATAAGTATGACACACTTCGAATTAGTATCTAATTTTAGTCCTATGGGCGACCAGCCCGAGGCTATCAAGCAACTGACGCAAGGCATCAGGTCGGGTCAAAACAAACAAACCCTCTTGGGGGTCACCGGTTCGGGCAAGACCTTTACCATCGCCAATGTGATCAAGGAATTGGGTATCCCCACATTGGTATTGAGCCACAATAAAACGCTGGCGGCACAGTTGTACGGAGAGTTCAAAACCTTTTTTCCGCACAATGCCGTCGAGTACTTCGTCAGTTATTACGACTACTATCAGCCGGAAGCCTATCTCCCGAGCAATGATATCTATATCGAGAAAGATATGTCAATCAATGACGAGATAGAGAAGTTGCGGCTCAAGACCACCGCATCGTTGCTGTCGGGACGTCAGGATGTGATTGTGGTGGCGAGTGTCAGCTGTATCTACGGTATGGCCAACCCCAATGATTATGCTTCGCAGCGTATCGACATCAAGGTGGGAGAGGAGATCGAGCGAGACGAATTTCTCCGCCGGTTGGTCAATGCCCATTACATCCACAACAAGGCGGAATTTAAGCCCGGCACCTTTAGGAGTCAGGGAGACACTATTGATATATTTCCCGCCGTGGAGGGTTATGAAGGAATGGCGTACCGATTGGAGCTCTGGGGCGACGAGATAGAGCGCATCAGCTGTGTCAACCCTCAAGATATGTCCGAGATGTCGGCGTTGGACGAGGTACAGATATACCCCGCCAATCTCTTTGTCACGACCAAAGAACAGACGGAGCGCGCCATTGAGATGATCAAAACCGATTTGGATCTACAGGTGGAGTTTTTCCACAAACAGGGCAAGTCGGAGGAGGCGACCCGTCTCTACGAGAGGGTGACGAATGACGTCACCATGCTCGAAGAGTTGGGGTACTGCAACGGGATAGAGAACTATTCGCGCTACTTTGACGGTCGTTCGGCAGGCGAAAGACCGTACTGTCTCCTGGATTACTTCCCCAAAGATTTTCTATTGGTGATAGACGAAAGTCACGTGACCATACCGCAAGTACGAGGGATGTATGCGGGCGACCGATTTAGGAAGACCAACCTCGTGGATTACGGATTTAGGCTGCCGGCGGCGATTGACAACCGACCGCTGACGTTTGACGAATTTGAAGAACTGACCGACCGCACCATCTATGTCAGCGCCACACCGGCCGAGTATGAGTTGGAGCAAAGCGGCGGTATCATCGTAGAACAGATCATACGCCCTACAGGATTGCCCGACCCGATCATCGAGGTGCGTCCGGAGAAAAATCAGATCGATGACTTGGTCCACGAAATCCACCTGCGGATAGAGCGAGACGAGCGAACGCTTGTCACCACACTCACCAAGCGTATGGCGGAGGAGCTGTCGGAGCATCTGGCCGAGATGGGCATACGCACCGAATACATACACAGTGATGTGGTCACGATACGACGCGTAGAGATCATGGAGGGACTGAGGCGGGGAGACTTTGACGTCTTGGTCGGGGTCAATCTGCTCCGCGAGGGATTGGATCTGCCCGAGGTCTCTCTCGTTGCCATATTGGATGCCGACAAAGAGGGGTTTCTGCGCAACCACCGCTCACTGACCCAGACCGCAGGTAGGGCCGCCCGCAACGTCAATGGTATGGTGATCATGTACGCGGACAAAATCACCCCGAGTATGCAACTGACCATAGACGAGACCAATCGACGTCGTGAGAAACAACTCGCCTTTAATAAAGAGCACGGCATCACCCCGAAGCAAATCGTCAAGAAGAGTGCATCTATCCTCGACCTCACCGGCCCCTCTCGCGGGGGTAGCGGCAAATCACCGCGTCCTTACAGTACGGGCAGTCAATCATCTAATGTGGCGGAAAAAGAGTTGGGGTATCTCTCTGCAAAAGATTTGCCCGAACGGATACAAGCGGTTCGCGAAGCGATGGAAGCGGCGGCCAAAGCGTTGGACTTTATCTCGGCGGCACAATATAGAGACGAACTCTTTGAGCTACAAGCGATGCTCGGCGATGCATCGCAGGTGACCGAACAAGAGGCAAAGGCACGCAAGAAGATAGATGCCGTCACCCACCAACGCCAAGCACACGCCAAAAACCGCAGCAAGAAGTAAACGATCGATGGTGCATCCGCTATTATGAGAATAGCAGGCGGAGGTTAGCGGCGGAGTGTATTTTGGAAGTCGATGCGCTGGAGTATGCTTCTCCCGAGGGTGAGGTCGTCGGCGTATTCCAACTCATCACCGATGGCGACACCTCGGGCAATGGTGGTGATACGCACATCAATCCCGTGGAGCAGTCTGTAGATATAAAAATTGGTGGTATCCCCTTCCATCGTGGTGCTGAGGGCCAATATCACCTCTTCGATCTTTTCGGATTTTACCCGTTCCGGGAGGTCGCGCAAGAAGAGGTCGTTAGGGCCCACCCCATCAATGGGAGAGATGATGCCGCCCAAGACGTGGTACAATCCATTGTACTGCCCGGTGCGCTCTATCGCCATCACATCTCTGATGCTCTCCACTACACAGAGGGTGGTATTGTCCCTACCCTCATCGGCACAGATGCTACATATCGGTTCGTCCGAAATATTGTGACAACGCTTGCAGTACTGTATGCCGTCAATAAAGTCTCGAAGGGTATCGGCTATGTGATGGGTGTAGGATTTGTCTTGCTTCAGTAGGTGCAACGCCAATCGGAGCGCGCTCTTGCGTCCCACACCGGGAAGCGAAGCAAAGGCCTCTACCGCCTCTTGCAGGAGTCGTGAGTAGTCTTCAGTCTGCGACATGGTCACCCTTCATCGTTACGTTGTCAAACTTGCGTCGTCTGAGGATAAAGTCCTTACCGAGATACTTCTCACGGACTATCGGGTTGTCCGCCAACTCCTCCGCCGTCCCTTTGAATAACACTTGCCCCTCAAACAGCAAGTAGGCGCGGTCGGTGATGGATAGGGTCTCGTGTACGTTGTGGTCGGTGATGAGGATGCCGATGTTTTGCTCTCTCAGCTTGGAGACAATCAACTGGATGTCCTGTACAGCGATTGGATCGACCCCGGCAAAGGGTTCGTCAAGCATGATGAACTTAGGGTCAATCGCCAGACAGCGGGCGATCTCCACACGCCTTCGCTCGCCGCCCGACAGACGGTCGCCGTTATTGGTACGCACCTTTTCGAGACCAAATTCATCTATCAGACTCTCCAACTTTGCTATCTGTTCGTGGTGCTTGAGTCCGGTCATCTCCAATACGGATAGGATATTGTCCTCCACAGACATTTTACGGAATACCGACTCCTCCTGCGCCAAGTAGCTGATGCCCATACGGGCACGCTTATAGATAGGCTCTTTGGTGATGTTGCGGTCATCTAAAAAGATGCGTCCTTGGTTGGGCGTTACCAACCCCACGGTCATATAAAACGTGGTGGTCTTGCCTGCACCGTTAGGCCCCAACAGCCCTACAATCTCGCCTTGCTCCACTTCGATAGAGACGTGATTGACTACTGTACGGCTCTTATACTTCTTTACTAAATCTTCGGTTCTTAACTTCATGATCTATCGGTTTGCTTCATCCCAACAAAGATACCAATTTGGCACAGGCGGTGCAGGCGGAATTCTATGCCCTACAAAGAAAACCCGCTACTCGGGGCGTCGGTAGAGAACGGGTCATTGACAGGCGCCGAAGTGGCCGCATGGGCGGATTGATTCATACGGCTCTCCACCATGGTGGTGTGACCGCCCAAGTGCATCCCTTTGGAGCTGACGAACTTGATGATGGTATCCAAGAATCTCAGCAACACCGTATCCACTCTACCGTTACGGTGCTTGGCTATGATAAACTCCGCCATACCTTTCATGCTCCGCCCCTCCTCGTCCTCCATAATCCCGTAGTACTCAGGCCGGTGGAGGAAACAGACCATATCGGCGTCTTGCTCAATCGCTCCCGACTCACGAAGGTCGGCCAGCTGCGGTCGTTTGCCCTCCTTGGGGCGGTTTTCCACACCACGATTGAGCTGCGACAGAGCTATCACCGTAATACCCAACTCCTTCGCCAATTGCTTGAGCGACCGCGATACGGTACTCACCTCTTGCTCACGATTGGCATTGCTCTTGATACCACTGGCGGTCATCAGCTGCAGATAGTCGATGATGATCACCTTGACGTTATTCTGCCTCACCAATCGACGCGCCTTGGAGCGGAGGTCAAAGACCGACAGACCCGCCGTGTCATCTATATATATAGGCGCCTGCTCGAGCGAACCGATTTGCTGTGACAATACATCTAACTGACGGTCGGAGAGGGTACCCCGTTTGATGTCATCGTTAGGGATCTCGGTATGATTGACAATCAGACGGTTGATCAGCTGTATCTTGCTCATCTCAAGGCTGAAAATAGCTACCGGGGTCTTGTGCTCCACCGCCATATTACGCGCCATGGAAAGGACAAAAGCGGTCTTGCCCATAGCGGGACGGGCGGCGACAATGACCAAGTCGGACGGGTGCCAGCCGTAGGTGATCTCGTCAATCTCGGGGAAACCGGACATCACACCGTGTGTATCCGCTTCGCCCGCAACGATATCACTCATCTTCTGTACCACCTCGGGGATAAGATCGCCCACCGGCTCCACATCATTGCTATTGGTCCCTTGGGTGATCTCAAACAGTCGTTGCTCGGCCTCCTGCATTGTATCGGTCACCGGTATGGTTTCGTCAAAGGCGTTGCCGATCACATCGTTACCAAAAGAGATCAAGTCACGCTGTATCTTTTTATCATAGAGGAGGCGCGCGTGGAACTCCAAGTGGGCGGTGCTATTGGCCAAAGTCGCCAACTGAGCTATGTAGACCATACCGTTGGTGACCACCAGCCTATCCATCAGCTTGAGTTGCTCGATGGTAGTCTGCGGGTCTATCGGTTTTTCGTCCAACGCCAACTGCTTGATCGCCTCAAATATGTACCTATTCTTGGTGTCATAAAAGCAGTCAGGCGTCAATATCTCCCCTACCATCGGAAAGGCATCACGCTCCAAAAGCAAGGCGCTGATTACCAACTGTTCCACCTCCACATTGTTGGGCGGAACGCCTTTGCCCAACTCTTTGGCAATCGTCCTACTCTGCAAGATGCGTCCGGCCTCGTCGGGGTTATTATATGCCGCTGTTGTAAATTGCTCTACACCCATGATCACATCAATCTAACTTAAGGACAGCCAGGAACGCTTTCTGAGGCACCTCGACATTCCCCACTTGCTTCATTCTCTTCTTACCCTCCTTCTGCTTCTCCAACAGTTTGCGTTTACGTGATATATCACCTCCGTAACACTTGGCCGTCACATCCTTACGCACCGCTTTTATCGTCTCCCTCGCAATGATTTTGGCACCGATAGCCGCCTGCACGGCGATATCAAACTGCTGTCTCGGTATCAGTTCTTTGAGCTTTTCGCACATACGACGTCCGAGAGATTGGGCGTTATCCACGTGTGTCAATACCGAGAGGGCATCCACAGACTCTCCGTTGAGCAAAATATCGACCTTGACCAACTTAGACCTTTGGAAGCCGTTGAGGTGGTAGTCAAAAGAGGCATACCCCCGCGATACACTCTTGAGTCGGTCGTAAAAGTCAATCACAATCTCCCCGAGCGGCAAGTCATAAATCAACTCTACCCGATTGCCGAATAGATAATCTTGCCGGATCAGCGTACCTCGCTTACCCAAACAGAGGGTCATGATCGGCCCGATGTAGTCGGTAGTTGTAATCACCGATGCACGGATGATCGGCTCCTCTATATAGTCTATCGAGGCGATATCGGGAAGACCCGATGGATTGTGCACCTCAATCTTCTCCCCCTTTTTGGTGTAGACAAAGTAGGAAACGTTGGGCACCGTGGTGATGACACTCATATCATACTCCCTGTCCAAACGCTCCTGCACAATCTCCATATGTAGCAAACCCAAGAATCCGCAACGAAACCCAAAGCCCAAGGCGGCCGAACTCTCGGGTTGGAACGTCAGCGAGGCGTCATTGAGCTGTAGTTTTTCCAAAGAGGTACGGAGGTTTTCGAACTCATCCGTCTCTATCGGATAGACGCCGGCAAAGACCATCGGCTTGACCTCCTCAAAACCGGCGATCGCCTCCTTGGCTCCGCCCTGTACGTGGGTGATGGTATCCCCCACCTTTACCTCCGTTGAGGTCTTGATGCCCGAGATGATGTAACCCACATCTCCGGTTTTGATCTCTTTACGGGGCACCATATCCAAACGCAATATGCCCACCTCGTCGGCGTCATACTCTTTGCCGGTCGCCACGAACTTCACCTGATCTCCCTGTCGGATAGAGCCGTTGACCACCTTGTAATAGGCGATAATCCCCCTAAACGGATTAAAGACCGAGTCAAAGATCAGACACTGCAGAGGCGCATCGGGATCGCCCTTCGGCGGGTCAATTCGCTCGATAATAGCCGCCAATATCTCCTCGACACCCTCGCCTGTCTTGCCGCTGGCGCGGATGATGTCACTTTCGTCGCACCCCAAGAGGTTAATCAACTCGTCACCCACCTCCTCCGGCATAGCGCTCGGCAAGTCTATTTTATTGAGGATAGGGATGATGGTCAGATCATGCTCCATAGCCATATAAAGGTTGGAGATGGTCTGAGCCTGCACCCCCTGGGCCGCATCAACGATAAGCAACGCTCCCTCACACGCCGCAATCGAGCGAGACACTTCGTACGAAAAATCGACGTGTCCCGGAGTGTCAATCAGATTGAGCGTATATTTTTCTCCATTATAAGTATAATCCATCTGGATAGCGTGGCTCTTGATAGTGATGCCACGCTCTCGCTCCAAATCCATACTGTCCAACAACTGATCTTGGGCGTCCTTCTCACCCACTGTTTTGGTATACTCCAAAAGGCGGTCTGCAAGGGTACTTTTACCGTGATCAATATGTGCTATGATACAGAAATTGCGAATATGCTTCATATATAAATGTCCTCTTTTTAGAATACAAAGATAACAAAAAAGAGGGGCATACGACGCATCCAATCTCAGTGCCGCATATAAGCAACTTACTGACAGTCAAATATAAATATTTTGTACGTGACAGCGCTCAGGCTACTACGTCTCATACAAACAAACAAAAAAGTGACCCCTCCTCAGTAAGGAAAGGTCACCTTTACAATTGTATATTAAGGCACTCAGAAGTTGTAGCTGTAGATAAAATCAGCTGCGTCATGCATCTGATGATACATCACCACATCATCTTGTACCATAGGTACCACCTGTCGGAAGTCATTGTATATCTTTTGGAGCTTTTCCGAGGTCTTATCCTGTCCGTTACGCAGCGTAAGAGCTTGAGCGCCATTCATCAACTCCACTCCCAGTATCGCATATAGATTATCAAGGAGCGGCAGTAACTTGGTAGCGGCATTGGCACCCATAGAGACGTGGTCTTCCTGACCGTTGCTACTAACAATGCTGTCGGACGATGCATTGAAACAGTACATCTTGTTCTGACTGACCATAGCGGCGGCGGCATACTGAGGAATCATAAAGCCGGAGTTGAGACCCGGTTTGGCCACCAAGAACTCAGGCAGATTGCGAAGTCCCAAAATCAACTGTGCCGTACGACGCTCCGAGATATTACCAATCTCGGCCATAGCCACAGCAAGGAAGTCGTAAACAATCGCCAACGGCTGACCATGGAAGTTACCACCCGACACAATCAAATCATCATCGGGGAAGATGGTAGGATTGTCGGTCACGGAGTTGATCTCAGTCTCTACCACCTGACGGACATACTGCCAAGCGTCATACGATGCCCCGTGCACCTGAGGGATACAACGGAAAGAGTATGGGTCCTGCACCTGCGGTTTGGCTATCTCTTGCAACTTGCTGCCTGCCAGCAACTCACGCATGGTCTTGGCGACAAATGCCTGGCCGGCGTGAGGCCTGACCTCTTGGATCTGAGCGGTAAACGGAGCGGACAGGCCGTCAAACGCTTCGAGTGAGATCGCGGCGATACCGAGGGCGGCGCGTTGGGCGCGACGACCCAAGATCAAAGCATAGACACCGTGCGAACTCATAAACTGAGTACCGTTGAGCAGCGCCAACCCCTCCTTGCTCTTCAGTGTGATAGGCTCCAAGCCGGCTTTGTTGTAAGCCTCTACAGAAGTCATCTTCTCGCCCTTATAGTACACCTCGCCCTCACCGACGAGAGGCAAGAAGAGCTTTGCCAAAGGGGCCAAGTCACCCGATGCCCCGAGCGACCCCTTGTCATACACAATAGGATACATCTCGGCATTGAGCATATCTATGATACGCTGTACCGTTGATACTTGCACACCGCTATTACCCAGAGAGAGGGCGTGGGCTTTGAGCAAGAGCATCAATTTGACCACAGGCTCCGGTACCTCATTACCGTAGCTGCAAGAGTGGCTCTTGACCAAGTTTTCTTGCAGCGTAGTCAATTCGTCGGCCGAGACACTGATATTACAGAGCGAACCAAAACCGGTGGTGATGCCATAGAGAGGACGATCCGAATTGGCCACCTTTTGGTCGAGGTAGTCGCGACACTTCTGTATGCGGTTGACCGCCGCGGGAGCCAGCGTATAGGTCACCTTTTCGCTAAATATAATCCGCTCCAACAGATCGATGGTCAATTGCCCGCTACCCACCTCATAGGTCATGGGCTCACCCAATGTGTAAGGTTGATGATTTACAACTCTCATAACGATTACTTGATAGCTTGGTAAGTGTACTCCAGGATACGATGCTCAATCGCAGTGATCTCCTTCTCCAACTTCTCACACTCCTCATCCAGCTCTCTTACAAAAGCCTCATCCTTGATACTGCCAAGGTTGATCCTGACATTGAGGACGGCTCCGATAACACCGAGACGACAGTTCATCATAGCGATACAACCGTCAGTCACGGCATTTTGATTGCCCTTCTTGACTACCGCCTCAATAAACGGTATCAATTCGTAGGTCTTCTTTGCCACCTCCATAGGTACCATAGCCGCGATCTTGGTTCCCTCCTGTATCTTGGCGCTTCTGGCACTCTTCTCCTCATCGGTCTCCTTAGGCATCTTAAACGCCTGCGACACCAAGTCATAAGCGTCGCTGTCCCTATCGATCGCCGCCAACAACTCGGCACGTACTTCCTTTGCCTTAGCGGCCACCTCCTTCATCTCCTCCTCTACCTCGGCGTATTTCTTACGTCCGACGGTGAGATTGGCAACCATCTCGGCAAGCGATGCCGCAATGCTACCTGCAAGGGCAGAGACACTGCCGCCGCCGGGAACAGGATCGTTACCGGCCGTTACGGCACAAAACTCCGCCAACGTATGATTTTGCAATAATTTCTTTTCCATATCAGTTATTAGTAGTTATAAGTTATTCCACCTTTGATTGTAGTCTCAACAAGATTCATACCGAAATGGTAGCTGAGGAACTTGTAAGAGGGATACCTGAGGATGACCGCATCGCCCGCCTTACCGACCTCCAAGCTGCCGACCTTGTCGTGCTGATTGATGGCCTTGGCGGCATTGATGGTCATAGCGGCAATGGTCTCCTCGACCGTCATCTTCATATAAATGGTTGAGAGGGCAATCAGTAGAGGCACCGAAGCCGAAAAACAGCTCCCCGGATTGAGATCCGAAGCGACCGCCACACAGCAACCCGCATCAATCATCTGGCGTGCGGGAGCATAGTTGTCCATTAAAGAAAAAGCGGTCAGAGGCAAACAGGTAGCCACCGTATCGCTCTCCGCCAACGCCTCTATCCCCTTGTCCGAAATCTTGAGCAGATGGTCTGCCGAAAGACAACCCAACTCCGCAGCCAGCTCCGCTCCGCCTATCGGCACAATCTCATCTGCGTGCATCTTGGTCTTAAAGCCCAACTCCTTGGCGGCATTTAAGAGCTTACGGGTATCATCGTGCTCAAACACATTTTTCTCGGTAAAGATATCTACACACTCCGCCAACCCTTTTTCCTTGACCAAAGGCAACATCTCCTTGATGATGAAGTCGATGTAGTCGTGAGGGCGGCCCTTGTACTCCACGGGGGTATCGTGCGCGCCCATATAGGTTTGATATATCGAGATCGGATGCGTTTCGTCCAAGTGACGCGCCACCTCCAATTGGCGGATCTCCGTCTCCTTGTCCATCCCGTAGCCGCTCTTGGCCTCAACCGTAGTGACACCCATACGCAACATAGCATCCAGATGCTTGGTGGCACCCTCCGCCAATTGGTCAAACGTAGCGGCGCGTGTCGCTTTGGTAGTAGAGGCGATACCACCGCCCCGCTCCATGATACTCATGTAGCTCTCGCCGGCGAGACGCCATTGGAATTCATCTTCCCTATATCCGCCAAAAACCAAGTGGGTGTGTGAGTCTACAAAGCCGGGCAGTACACACTGTCCTTTGGCATCGATATAGGCCATCCCCTCCTCTTTGGGGGCGGGGCCGTCCGACTGCTTGCCGGCAAAGGTGACGATACCGTCCTCTATCACCAAGACGGCAGGCCCCTCAATGACTCCGATGTCACCCATGGCAGAGGCGCCCTTTCGGGGACCTCCCGCCATAGTGACCAACTGTCCGATATTGTATAGGTACAGACTACCTTTATTATTATTAAGCATTGGCTTTCATCAACTTATACTCAAGGATCTGCTCCACGGAGAAGCCCTCAAGTTGTAGGTATTTAGTCATCTCCTCAGCCAATTGCTCGAGCGTGTACTCACCCTCGGCCACCTCTTCTTTGCCCAAGTAGTAAGCCAAAGACTGCTCCAACGCCTCCTTGGGCACCAGACCGATGATCTCGGCGCCTACGATCTTGGCATCATAGCGCTTGGCCTCCATACGTATCATCTCATGAGCGCGATAGATTGCGGTACGGGTGTAGTCGGTCAGGTTCATCGACACTTGCGATTGATGACGCTCCGTCAGATCAACGCCCATACCTTTGACAAACCTCAGGCCGCCTCCGATAAAACGGACACGCTTGGCAATAGCGGTGGCAACATCAACATCAGGATGATCGAGATTGACATTGTAAGCCACCAACGGCATACGCGCGCCCACAGCTACCGTACCTGCCGTAGCGTGGCGCTCCGCTTTACCGTAATCGGGCGCCCACTCGGGGAGCTTGATTTTCTCCGCCATACCCTCAAACTCGCCCTTACGGATCTTGGCGAGGTTGGTACGCTCGGGAGAAGAGGCAGAGTCTTCGTACAAGAATACAGGCACACCGATTTGCTCACCGATGATCTTACCCACCTCGTGAGAAAGCTCTATAGCCTCCTCCTTGGTCACATTTTTGATAGGGATAAAAGGAATCACATCCACCGCTCCCATACGAGGGTGCTGACCCTGGTGCTTGGTGAGGTCAATCTTGTCAACCGCCACCCGGACAGCCTCCAACACCGCCTCCTTGAGGGGTTGAGGCTCACCTACGAGCGTCACCACCATACGGTTGTGATCCTCGTCATTGCTGTAGTCCAGCAGCACTACATTTTCTTTATTTCTAAGTGGCGCCAAAATCGCCTCCATGACTTCCTTATCGCGGCCTTCACTAAAATTAGGCACGCACTCCATAATCTTATTCATCTGTCTCTATTTGATTAGATTGTTAATAATTTCATCATCCACCAAGAAAGGTTCAGTGATGTGGTACCCTTCGGCGTGAGTTTCATTAAAGCTCTTCACAGTACTAATGGCATTGTCATTACGCGCCCATGAGCGTCGGGCCACACCGCCCATCACGTCCCACAGCATAGCGGAGCGGATGATCTCATCGGCACGCTCCGAACCGTCGCACACCATTCCAAATCCACCGTTAATCGACTTACCGATACCGACACCGCCGCCATTGTGCAGCGCCACCAAGCTAAAGCCACGCGCGCAGTTACCGGCAAAACAGTGTACAGCCATATCCGCCATCACATTACTACCGTCACGGATATTGGAGGTCTCACGGAATGGCGAGTCGGTACCGCTGACATCGTGGTGATCGCGACCCAACATAATCGGTCCCACCTCACCGTTACGCACCATCTCGTTAAACTTGAGAGCGATATTCATACGCCCCAAAGCGTCTTGGTACAAGATACGGGCTTGCGTACCGACCACCAATTGGTTTTTCTCGGCGTCACGAATCCAAATCCAGTTATCTCGGTCTTGCGCTCTACGGTCAGGGTCAATACAATCCATAGCCGCTTTGTCGGTCTTGAGGAGGTCTTCGTGCTTACCGCTCAGACATACCCAACGGAATGGGCCATATCCATAGTCAAAGAGCTCCGGACCCATAATATCCTCAACATAGCTTGGCCAGATAAAGCCGTCTTTATCATCTACGCCGTTGCGAGAAATCTCGGTGATACCGGCGTCAAAGCACGCTTTCATAAAGGCATTGCCGTAGTCAAAGAAGTAAGTACCCTTAGCCACCAACTTTTTGATGATATCAAAGTGGCGACGGAGCCCCTTATTGACCTCAATCTCAAACTGAGCGCGATCCTTGTAGAGCATCTCGGTACGCTCCTCGTAGGTCAGACTCACAGGACAGTAACCACCCTCATATACAGCGTGGCAACTGGTCTGGTCAGAGAGGAGGTCGATGTGGATGTCGTGCGCATCGGCATACTCCAAAAGATCCACCACATTGCCGAGATAGGCGATAGAGGTGGGTTGACGGCTCTCCAAGCCCTTACGCGCCATCTCAAACGCCTCCTCCAATGAGTGGGCGATATGATTGACCCACCCTTGCTCGTAACGGATATGGATACGGCTCTCGTCAACCTCAGCCACGATAGAGGTGGCGCCGGCAATATCCGCCGCCTTGGGTTGAGCGCCGCTCATACCGCCGAGACCGGACGAAACAAACAGCTTGCCGGCCAAGTTTTGATCTTGAGCCAAGCCCAATTTGAGTCGGCCGGCATTTAGTATGGTGTTATATGTACCGTGTACGATACCTTGAGGCCCGATATACATCCACCCTCCGGCAGTCATCTGACCGTAGTTGGCAACCCCCATCTGGGCCGCCACCTCCCAATCCTTGATATTATCATACTCCCCCACCATCATCGAGTTGGTAATGATCACACGAGGGGCGCTCGGATGGCTTTTAAAGAGACCGAGAGGGTGACCGCTCGCCATCACCAAAGTTTGATCCTCCGTCAGTTCCTCGAGATATTTTTTGGTCAGACGGTATTGCAACCAGTTTTGGAATACCTGCCCCGTCTCGCCGTAGGTCACCAACTCATAGGGATAGAGAGCGATGTCAAAACAGAGGTTATTATCGATCATCACTTGGAACGCCTTACCTTCCAGACACTTCCCCTTGTATTCGTCAATCGACTTAGCTTTTAGGTTGCCCTCGGGACGATAGCGATAGGCATAGATCTTGCCGCGCGTTTTGAGTTCTTCCAAAAACTCCGGCGCCAACTCCTTGTGCAACTCCTTAGGTACATACCTGAGGGCATTACGCAGTGCCACCTTAGTTTGCTCCTTTGTCAGTCTGTAGCCTCTGTCCGGGGCGCGTCTGATCCCTTTGATAAACTCGGGATAGACGGGCAAAGTGCTATCCAATACAAATTGCTTGTTTCCTTCCATTATTAATAGGTTGTTATAAATTTAATGGTGTTTGCCTCATATTCACGACAAATATAATCAATATAATGCACCCCTCAAAGCCGCTGCCAACCCGCTTGCCCTTAGTTTTCGAACCATTAGCGGTTGACTGTCGCTCCGCCACCCACATCGATACTTTTGTAGGGCGGAAAAAGGGGACAGTCCGTTTTTCGTGTGGATAGGATATTAGGCTGACACTTGGCGAATTGGAAGATGAAGAAGAGGAGATATTGAATGACATTTTTTATACATTTCGGGCATTTCGAGGGTGGTGAGATGACCCTCCTCCTAACCCATTGGTTTATAAGGGCGTAGGGGAGACCCGAACTTAGCCGAAGTTAGACGGCCGACTCGCCACGGTTAGTCGGCCGACTGGACAGAGACGAGACCGTATATTAACCGCGGCGAGTCGGCCGTCTAACTTTGGCTAGGTTACTACCCCTCCCAACCCACTGTATTGTAAGGGATTACAAAATCACCGATATCGACCGCGACAATAAACGCCGAAACAAAATATGATACAATAATTAACGATAATTACGACATCATAAACAATCTCCATCCATTGACATATATATATATGATACAATAGGTGGTGCGACCTAAATTGATTACCGCTGCGAGGCACCGACACAGAGATCCTCTTTATCCTTCATCCTCACGAAAAAAGGACTGACCCGGAAAAAGGGTGCAAATCACCACTGTTATTTATACAATTGATGGAAGTAACAGCGACCCCTCACGGGGTAGTCCGACGTCCCTCCCGCAATCGGTGGAGCGGAAGGAGGGGGCTTATCTGATACCTATCAACTTATGAAGTTGTAAGGAGAGCCGCCAACGAGGGTCTCGCTCGATAAGGAATTGGCAGTGACGGATATTTTCGGGTACCATTCGGTCACCGTCAAATATAGGAGAGACCATATAATGGAGGGCTTGGGGCAACTCCTCGATTGCGGGAAGGGCGTCACCCGCCGCAATCGGGCAGCGGACTTCACCGACGATACGCCCGTTGTAGTTCTCTCTGACCCGTTGCAAATCACATTTCGGAGAGAGGGTTATATAGTCCAGCCCCAAGGGAGCCGGCTTCAAGCCATTGGTCTCGATGGCCTGCCAATAGCCGTGACTTTTGAAAAGCGACACCACTTCGTCGGTCAGTTGGAGCGTAGGTTCACCCCCGGTCCAGATGACATTTTTGCACAACGGATACTTCCGCTCTATCATAGAGAGCAACTCGGTCGGTGTCAGCTCTAAATTGGTTTGTCGGAAGTCGGTATCGCAAAACGCACAGTTGAGGTTGCACCCCGCCAACCTTAGGAACACAACAGACTTACCGCTGTTGGCTCCCTCTCCTTGCAGGCTTCGGAACACCTCCACCAATTTCAATCTATTCATCACCGGTCGCCGATCTTGGCCGTAGCTGTACATTTGCGGGTTTCCTCAACCCGACACTCCACCAACCGGCATCCGTAGGGGGCTAAAAGTGGCGGCGCCACCACATGGATCATATGTAGGGCGATATTCTCCGCGGTAGGATTAAACGGCACCACTACGATGCTCTCCGGACTCAACTCTTGCAGTGAGGAGAGATATGGATCCTCCTCAAACAGGAGAAAACGATGGTCCCACTCCTGTTCCAACCACTCACATAGAGTCTCTTTGATGATAGAGAAGTCCAACACCCTACCGAGGGGGTCTAACCCGTTTTCCGCCTCTATCACGAAGTAAAAACGGTAGTTGTGACCGTGCAGATGTTTGCACTTGCTTTCGTGATTGACCACCCTGTGTCCAAAACAGACATCGTGGTACCGCTCTGCTTGTACTATAGTGTTACTCATTGATATACTCCAAAGGATCGGTGATACCGTTTTTTCTGAATGCTTCAATCCGCTCTTGGCAGGTGGCACACACGCCGCAAGGCTTATCGCCACCTTTATAACAACTCCAGGTGTGGCCATAGTCAACCCCGAGACGGGTACCGATAGCCACTATCTCCTCTTTATTGATACCGGTATAGGGGGCCGCCACTTCGACAGCATTATACGTACCTGCCTGTATAGCGGCGTTCATCCCTTTGATAAATGCGGCGGTACAATCGGGGTAGATGGCGTGATCTCCAAAGTGATTGGCAATCAACACCCGTTTGAGACCGCGGTCTTCGGCAATCGCCCCGGCGATAGAGAGCATCACGCCGTTGCGGAAAGGCACCACGGTACTTTTCATATTGTCCTCTCCATAAGTGCCGGTCGGGATATCCTCCGCCCCCGACAAGAGCGAACTGTGCATACGGCTCATAAAATCCAAGTCAATGATCAGATGCTCGATGCCCAACTTTTGGCAGTGATAGGCGGCACAGGGTATCTCGTTGGCTTCGTGGTTCGAACCGTACTTAAAGGTGACCGCCAATCCGATTTCCGCCTGCTTGTCATACAGCAATGTGGTACTGTCCAACCCACCCGACAAGACTATTATACTTTCCTTTTTTATCATCATCTTTCTTCCTTTTGCTCTACAAAGGTACCAAAACTCCCCCTCATCTCCGCTTCACCTATTCCGACAGAGCGTCCGACTGTGACCGGACTTCCCTGTCTGAAGCGGAGCGGAGATAAGGATAATGGGAGGAGTTGGGGTACTATTGAGTAATCTCAGAACTGTAAGGTGATCGGTCGGCCTTTGTAGACTGTATGACCGGTGATTGCTCCTGTTGTCGGATGTTTGAGGCGGATCGTTGTTGAGGGGAGGTGGGTATTAAGGGTGACGCTCTTTGCTTTGCCCTCTGACCAAGTGAGGTCTATGATGCCTCCGCCTCTTGTCCTAAATCCTTGGAAAGACCCCTCCTCCCAAGATGTAGGAAGTGCAGGCAGCAACTCTACAAATCCCTCGTGGCTCTGTATCAACATCTCGGATATGGCGGCTGTCCCACCAAAGTTGCCGTCAATCTGGAAAGGCGGATGGGCGCAGAAAAGGTTGGGATAGGTACCTCCGCTATTACGAGCCGGTTGCAGAAGGCTCTTGAGGAGTTTGAGGGCTCTGTCGCCCTCTTTGAGCCTGGCCCAAAAGTTGATTTTCCACGCTCTTGACCATCCGGTGCCGGCATCACCTCTGCGATTGAGGGTCACCTTAGCCGCCTCTGCCAATTCGGGCGTTTGGTAGGGTGATATTTGGTTGCTGGGATACAAGCCGTAGAGATGCGACACGTGTCGGTGCTGTGGGTCGGTCTCTTTGTAGTCCTCCAACCACTCTTGCAGGTAGCCCTCCCGACTGATTTGATGAGGGGCCAATCTCGGGAGTATGGTTTGCGCTTTGGCTGTCCACTCGTTATTGATACCGAGGATAGACGCCGCCGAACAGAGGTTGGTCAGTAATTCGCGTACGATTTGATTGTCCATCGTTGCCCCCATACATATATATACAGGTGTGTCACCGCCCGGGAGGTAAAAGCCGTTTTCGGGAGAGGAGGTGGGAGCGGTCACCAACCAGCCGTGCGTCGGCTCCTCTATCAGTGAGGACATAAAGAACTTGGCGGCGCCCTCTATCATCGGATAATTGTCTCGGAGGAAGGCGGTATCACGTGTAAAAGCAAAGTGGTCCCAGACGTGTTGCATCAACCAAGCGCCGCCTGTATTGGTGGCTCCCCAGGAGGCGTCCTCGCCGGGAGCTGTAAATGACCAAGGATTGGTCATCATATGCGCCACCCAGCCGTCGGCATCGTAGTAGGTCCGAGCTGTTTTGGTGCCGCTCTCGACCAACGATTGCGCCAATCTGACCAATGGCAGCACATGGTCGCCCAACCCCGCCACTTCGGCAGGCCAATAATTCATCTGCACATTGATATTGAGGTGAAAATCACCATTCCAGGGTGTTTGAGTTCCGACCGCCCACATCCCTTGTAGGTTGAGCGGGAGTCCGTCGGGTCTACTCCCGGAAATCATCAGATAGCGCCCGAAGTTATAATACAATTCGGCAAAGGCCGGGTCGTCGTTTTCGGCAAAGTACTCTAACCGCTTGTCGGTGGTGAGTTGGTTGGTAGGTGCGGGTGAGGCCAATTGTAGGCTGACCCGATTGTACTTTTCTTGATACGCCTCCAAGTGATGGGAGAGGATGGTATCCCACTCTCTGTACTTGGTATCGCTGTGTCCCGGGAGGAGCGAGGTGCTGTTTCCGACGAAGATCAAGACCTCATCCGCATCCTGCACTTTGATCTTATTGCCGTCATAGGTGGTATGGCCGCCGAACGGATAGATCCTCGCTACGGTCCGGTATGTAACACCTTTGTCGGTGCCTACGCCATCGGACAACTGTCCCTCCATGATGATACGATTGCCGATGATCTTATATTGATAGTTGCCCGGTCTCCAGAGCCGAGCGCTGACCGATACTTTGGCGGGTCGGTCGGCTCTCAGACGTATCACCAAGATGTCTTCCTCACCGTGGCTGGCCAAATAATCGCGTGTATAGGTGGTACCGCCGATGGTAAAGTGGGTGGTTGCAATGGCACTACTCAGATCCAACTGCCGCCTGTAATCGGTGACCTCGGAATCGGGCAAGTGGTAGTCGAGATCTAACCATCCCAACATTTCGAACGAACCGTATGCGGAGGTCGATCCCGTACCGTAGTTGCTCCCCTTTCCGCCGCTGACGAAATGGCGGTAAACCAATTCTTGAGCCTTGAGGTTATCACCTTCAAGAAGAGCGGCTCTGATCTGTGGCAGATAGTCAGACGCATTGTCACGCCACTGTGTGGGGTCATAGCTGCCGCTCCACATACTGATATCATTGAGAATCAACTGTTCGGCACGGATATCTCCGCCGGGCATCATCCCGATATGTCCATTGCCGAGGGGTAGTTTTTCCTCCCACTTTTCGGCAGGTTGATCATACCAAATCAGATGCTCTTGGGCATGGCTGTATGGAAATAGCAACAGTAATAGGGCTATCAAGAGGCTTTGCTTCATAGGTCTATGGTATAAATAAAAAGGAGCAAAGAGACTGATCCGCCTCTATGCTCCTCAATGTATGTTTATTGAATGTTTATAGTCAATTTATTCGTGCTCGAGGCTAAGGGTCTGTGTTGTCTGGTCACACACTTCGCTCGGTCCGAAGTATTGGATAGGACCGGGGTAGACGTAGCAGGTCTCCTTAGCCCATTTGTCGCGATACCGCTCAAAGGTCTTGAATGGCTTGCCCTCCAACTCTACCAACGCCTTGCGGATCACCGGCTTCATAGTGCCGTGTCTGCGCTCCATATTCATCATCATAGTGATAGGGATACCGCCCGCTACCCATTCGGCGGCAGGACGTGTGGTGTTGCGGATCGAACTCATATAGCCGGTCTTGCCTGCAGCAATCAGCATCGAAGCGTTGTAGCCAAGGCTGTAACAGTAGTCCGCATCAAAGTTGGACGGTGCCGCACAGCGACCCTCATATCCGAAGAAGTGGCGTTGGGTGCCAAACTTGCCGCTGTACTTTCCTTCCTCTTTCCACTTGGCCAACTTGGCTTTGACCATCTCCGCCAAAAGCTTTTCGGTCTCAATAAGTGATACCTGTACGTTGCCGTGGGGGTCGCGGTCCAAGGTCAGTTGTCTCGCCACATCCTCGGGCAGCGACTCAAATACCGCCCTATTGTCGGCACTGAGCTTCTCAATCACAAACTTCCGCTGACCTTCCTTATCCAATTGACCAAAGGCATCCGCTTCGTGGGCCAAGAGATCATTGAGCTCGGCAATCAAAAGGTTCATAGCGGGGATAAACTCTATAAGCCCTTCGGGGATCAAAACGGTACCGAAGTTATTGCCATCCTTGGCACGGTCAGCCACCACTTGGGCGATATAGGTAACGATGTCATCCAAGCTCTGATTCTTGGCTTGCACCTCCTCCGAAATGATGCAGACATTGGGCTGTGTTTGGAGGGCGCACTCCAAAGCGATGTGAGAGGCGGAGCGACCCATCAGCTTGATGAAGTGCCAATATTTACGGGCGGAGTTGCAGTCTCTCTGGATATTGCCAATCACTTCGGAGTAGACTTTTGTAGCGGTATCAAACCCGAAAGAGATCTCTATCTGTTCGTTTTTGAGGTCGCCGTCAATGGTCTTGGGACAGCCGATCACTTGCACGCCGGCATCTATCTTTTTATAGTACTCCGCCAACACACAAGCATTGGTATTAGAGTCATCGCCACCGATGATCACCACCGCACGGATGTTGAGTTCTTTGAGTATGATCAGTCCTTTGTCAAACTGCTCTTGTGTCTCCAATTTGGTACGACCCGACCCGATGATATCAAAACCGCCCGTATTGCGGTACTGGTCAATGACCTCATCGGTCAACTCGATATATTTGTGATCGATAAGTCCGGCGGGACCCATCAAAAAGCCATACAGACGGCTCTCCTTATTGATCTTCTTGATACCGTCAAAGAGTCCCGCAATCACATTGTGACCGCCGGGAGCTTGGCCGCCCGACAGGATTACACCCACATTGACAGGCTCGGTAGCCAAAGGCTGATCGTCGACCTCAGACTGCACTACGGGGAGTCCGTAGGTATTGGGAAACAGGGCTTTAATCTCCTCTTGATCGTCAACCGATTGGGTAGCTTGGCCCTCAGTCACTCTCACGTTACCGATCAGAGCATTGGGCAGTTTGGGCTCATACTTGGCGCGAGCCTCCTGTAATGGACTAATGGTTCTCATCTTTCTTATCAAATAATATAGTGAATATCAATCTCTATTGTGGAAATCAAAGCGTTTGTCTACGCCTCTGTCTTGATGATTGGGTCGCTTGCGGTCATTGGCCTTGATAAAGAGAAACATCAGACCGAGATTGAGGACCAGAATCAGAGTACCGATCCCTAAAAATGTACCCCTATTGTCGGGCATCAACATGAAAAAGAGGAGGGCGACTACCGCACCTACAATGATGAGTAGGAGGAGCACCGACTTGAAGCCTTTCCAAAACTTGGGCGAAGGAGCCATAACGCTAATCTTGCAATTCTATTTCGTATGTATCTTGTACTACAAAGGTACATAAATTTCTCGCCATTCGCGCCCCGTCTGTTGTCGGTCAGTTAAGGATCTTGGCGGAGATGATGTAAACCTCTTTGTGAGGACGATTGTCGGCATCGGTCTCTCGGTTTTGTATTTTGTCAATCACCTTGTAGCCCTCCACCAATTCGCCAAAGACGGTGTACTCACTGTCCAAATGCGGTGTACCTCCTTCCGTCATATAGGCCTGCTTGACCTCCTCCGGCATCTTGCCGCGCTCCTCGGTCTCAAACCGTCCCAATTCTTTTTCCAAAAAGTACTCACCCACAACGATATAAAACTCCATCGGGTCGCTCGCCTTCTCGGGATTGACATCATCACTTTGTCGGGCAGCCGCCAACGCCCCCCTTTTATGGAAGTACTGAGGGTATCTAAACTCCGCCGGGATCATCTCAGAGTGCCTTGATTTGAGTAGTTCGAGACGGGCGCCCTCCTTGTCTCCCCTCATCTCCCCACCGGCTTGTACCATAAAGTTCTTGATGACTCTGTGGAATAGGAGGTTATTAAATGCCCCTTCGCGTACCAAACCGAGGAAGTTGTCCCGATGCAAAGGCGTGTCATTGTATAGCTTGACGGTGAATGAACCCACATTGGTCTTAAACTCAACCCTATACTCCTCGGCCTCTTGAGCCGTAGCGGTCAGTCCCACGAACGACACGAAAAATACGCAAAGAGAGATGAACAGTCGGTGCATCATATTTCAATAAATCAGTGATGAAAGTAATATGGCGGCACTTAGCGAGACGTTGAGCGAGTCACTCACGGCCCCCTCTGCCTTTGGAATGGTGACCTGTGTAGTGGCTATCCTCCGCACCGCCTCCGAGATGCCGTTGCCTTCGTTGCCAAAGATAACAATTGTATTGGAGTCCTTCAAACCTTTGAGGTCTCGGAAATCGCTCCCCTCCATAGCGGTAGTGATGATGGAACCGAAGTGCCGCGGCAGGAAGCTCGGCAGATCAATCCCCTGATAGACATGGACATGGCCCAGCGCCCCCATACTTGCTTGTACGGTCTTGGGGTTATAAACATCGACTGTGCCCTCACTGCATAGGATACTCTTGATCCCCAACCAGTCACACAGCCTAATGATGGTTCCCAAATTTCCCGGGTTTTGCAGCTGATCCAACCCCACCGCCAACCCTCCGAAGTCCAGTTCCGAAGGATCCGCCGGAGCGGGTATTTCGAAAACGGCCATCACCTCTTGACGACTGTCAAGGCTCGATAGTTTGGATAATTCTCTGTCTGTAGCGATACGGCACAGTGTAGACGGACAGTCAAACGGCACCTGAAAAGTCTCCGGATAGACCAACCACCTCAGTCGAAAGGCAGGCAACAGAAGCTCAATGCTCTTTACCCCTTCGGCAACAAAAAGCCCCTCTTCTCGCCTTTTCTTTGCCAAACGCAACGAGGAGATCACCTTTCGCTCCTTATCACTAAGAGGTTTTATATGTTCCTCCGACACCATACCAATAACGCCTGCATATCGGCAAATACCAAATCCGAACCGTGTTCTCTCAACACATACTCCTCGATAGGACCGGTGGTGACAGCGATCACAAATGCCCCGGCATCGTGTCCGCTCTTGACCCCGAGAGGTGCATTTTCTATGACGATGGTCTCCTCGGGCTTCCTTCCAAATAGCTCCATTCCCATCAAATAGGGATCAGGAAAAGGCTTGCCCCGCTCCACACTCTCCGCCGTGATGATATGATCGAGCGAGATAAAGTCGGCATAGTGTTTCTCTATCCGCGGATAGGCATTATTAGCGGTACTTCCGGTCACTACCGCTATCTCCTGTCCCTTAGATTTGAGATAGCTCATCACATCGCGGGTGCCGGGGATGCACACCAATTCAAAGTCGTCGTTGTTAAAAATCTCGGTCTTTCGGTGGTAGATCTCATTGACCAATTCGACATCCGGGGTTTTGGCAAAAGTCCTTTCGTACAATTGCCTGATGGTATCCACACCCCTCATCCCCTCGTATAGATAAAATTCACCCTCTTCGGCAACTATCCCATACTCGTCCGAAACCTGCTTCCAGCTGCGGACGTGGTGTGGCATAGTATCGAAGAGGATACCATCCATATCAAATAGAAATAACTTGTCTGCCATCTCTCAATTTGCTTTCCCTCCCGTGAAACACAAAATCGATGACAACATCGATGAATGACCTTGTCGTCAATCGTCTACCGGTTGTCTGCCGGTTGTACACGTCCGGCCCCTATATAGGTTCGTCTGTAGTAAGGCTCATTCAGACTGCTGATGATCACCCCGCTACGAGTGGTGGCGTGTATAAATTTGTCATCTTTGAGGTAGACCCCCACGTGACTGGCGGCGCCGCCTCTCCGATTATTGATATTAAAGAACACCAAGTCCCCCTCCTTCAGCTCTTGCTTCTTGACCCTTTGGGTATTCGCCATCAATGTAGCGGACGAATGACGCCCGACATTGATTTTATAAACCGTTTGATACAGCCGCCAAACAAAACCGCTGCAGTCGGTGCCTCTCTGAGTAGTCCCCCCATATCTGTAGGGCGTCCTCATCCAATCGTCTGCAAATGAGTACAACTCCAAATTATCCTCCGGCAACTGTACCTTGAGTTTGAGATCCTTGCTCAGATTGGCAGCCAATTGCTCCGCCTCTACACCGGACATCCCTGTGGATATAGGCTCCGAGGGGAGCAATACACGCCGCACAGGCTGTTTATAAGTACGGCAAGAGGTGCTTCCCATCGCTAAGATGAGTAGCACCACTAACCATATCCTACGTATGTGGTGATTCCCGATCACCCTCCGTTACATCTTTTAAGCCTCTACAGAGACCATAGATCTGTCACCGCGATGGGTAGTAAATACCACCTTACCGTCTACCAACGCGTAGAGCGTATGGTCTTTGCCCATACCCACATTAGCGCCGGGGTGATGCTTGGTACCGCGTTGACGAACAAGGATGTTGCCGGCCTTTACCATTTCGCCGCCAAATTTCTTTACACCCAATCGTTTACTTTCCGACTCGCGGCCGTTCTTCGAGCTACCTACACCTTTTTTATGTGCCATATCTCTTTCCTTTCTTTCTTCTTAGTTATCCTACAATTTCCTTGACAGTCAACTCAGTAAATTGCTGTCTGTGACCGTTGAGCTTGCGGTAACCCTTCCTTCTTTTCTTGTGAAATACAAGTACCTTCTTGCCCTTAACCAATGGGCGAACAACCTCACACACCACTTTGGCGCCGTCAATGATCGGAGCGCCTACACTGATTTGACCGTCACGGTCGAGGAGCATCACCTTGTCAAACTCAAGCGTATCACCCTCGTTGGCCTCCTTGATGTGGTGAACAAACAAGCTTTGACCGCTCTCTACTTTGAACTGCTGTCCCTGAATCTCTACGATTCCGTACATAACTATATCAATTTATGAAATTTTACCCGGTGGGTGAGTCCCAACTATTTAGACTGCTTACTGTACCCAACACAGAATAACATCTGCAAAGGTACCAAAAAGCAATTATCCCTCCAAACATTTCCGCTTTCGGTTCCTTTGTTTCGCGGGGATGAAGGATGAGGGGTGCCTCCGTGTCGGTGCCTCCGTGTCGGTGCCTCGCAGCCGTTATATATTTAGGTCGCACCATATATATTGTGTGTGTGTGACAGATGGTGCGACCTAAAGGTCGGAGGGATCCCGATGTTTCCCTCACTAACGCCATTTCTTGGGTTACCTGTAATCGGCGGATGCCGAAAAGGTAACACCGGCGCCATCATATCCGCCGATGGGTGGGTGGAGTTTGGTGACAGCGATATGTGCGGAGGTGAGGATTGGGAACTCGGCTTTGAGTCGCTCCAAAATCCGTTGGGTCAAGACCTCCAACAGCTCTGTGGCGATGGCCATTTCCGCTTTAAGCACCTCATATACCTCGGCATAGTTGATACCGAGGATAAGATCGCCCGTTTGCATCACATCAGATGCCGGGAAGTAGAGTCGGAGGGTCACTTCAAAGCTGTTTCCCACTCTCTTTTCGTGCGGCAACAGTCCGTGATAACCAAAAAACCTCACCTTATTGAGGGTGATACATTGCTCTTTTGTGGCAAGGGTGGCAGAGGACATCCGGTCGTCTGACAGATCGGATTGCAATTCGACCGAATCGTGGTGGATGTGTCTGTATAATTCGGTCACAAACTTCTGAGGCATTTCGTACGCCTCCGCCATACGGGAGAGTCGGTTGAGGTTTTCTTGGTACTGTTTCTCCTGGTAGGGTGCAAATCCTTGTACTTGCTTAACATCGCCGATCTGCTTGGATAGCTTGCGACGCAGATTGAGCATCAGCATCAGACGGTCGTCAATCCACTCCATCTCCTCTCGCAGTACCAACAACTGCTTTTGGTCGGGGTCGGACTGATCGGCGACAATGGATGCCAATTCATCGGGGGTTACCTGTTGGTCCTTATCGCTAAGGGCGTGGGCGGGATCGGTGTGCGACTCCATCATCAAGCCATCGTATTGCAACAGACCGGCCATACCGACCAAACGCCTCAAGAACTGCCGTTTGCCTGCAATGTGGCTCGGATCCAAATAGATGGGGACTCCCGGCACCTCTTCTCTCATTTGGGCTATGACTTCCCACAACGGGGCGTTACGCAACTGGCTCGGTGCGCCGATATCAAACCCCCTATGGATCAGACCCACCTTTTGACAACCGACCGCCAACAGCCGCAGGAGCGCCCCTTTCCATAAATCTAACGAGGGGGTGAGCGGGTTTTTAATCAATACGGTAATATCGGTGCCTCTAAGTGCATCGGCGATCTCTTGTACCGCAAAAGGGCTGGAGGTAGAGCGGGCGCCGATCCAAATATAATCGAGACCGTACTTTAATGACAGCTCTACGTGACGGGCAGACCCCACCTCCGTACCTATCAGTAGTCCGGTACGCTCTCTCGCCTCCAACAACCATGGCAGCGCCTCCTCGCCCATCCCCTCAAACTGCCCGGGATAGGTGCGGGGCTTCCAAATACCGGCTCTAAAGATACCGACACCGTGGCGACTGAGTGATTGGGCCGTTTCCAAGACCTGTTCGCGAGACTCGGCACTGCACGGCCCGGCAATAAGCACCGGCCGAGAGGTATCCCCCCTTTCGCCCCACAGAGGTAGAGACCTAAAATCTACTAACGCTTCTTTACTCATCATCTTTAGGGTGCATCAACCGAACCGCCTCGATCACCATATTATTGACCTCTTTGAGAGGGGCGTAAACCTCGGCACCGGCAGCGTTACGGTGCCCGCCTCCATTAAAAAACTTGTGGGCAAACTCATTGACCGGAAATTCGCCTTTGGAGCGGAGGGAAATCTTGGTGTACCTCGCTTGCTCATGCAAGAAGATGGAGAAGTGGATGTCCTTTGCCGCCAAAGGCTCATTGACCAATCCCTCCGTGTCCCCCACTTGGTAGTCAAACATCCCTTTTTCCTTCTTGCCCATCCGTATGATTGCCGTATGGTACTCGGGATAAAAGGTCATATTATTGGCCATCAAGTGGGCGGTCAACTTGACTTTATCGATGGAGTAACTACGGGTAATCAAACTGGTGATTCTGTCCTTCTCGATACCGTGCTCCAAAAGGTGCGAAATAGTGGTGTACAATCCGGGATCTTCGGAGTTGTAGTTAAAACCGCCGGTATCTGTAGACATCCCTGTGTAGATACACTCCGCCACCGATTTATCAATATACCGTTCCCAGCCCAGCGCCTGAAACATCTCATACAGCAAATGGCACGTGGCGGCCTTGACCGGATAGGAGAAACAGAGGTCCACATCTTTGGTGGGGTGCAGGTGGTGGTCGATCATCACCTTGTACGCCTTGGATTGGCAGAGGGCATCTGTCAATTGCTCCACCCGCTTGGGCGCATTAAAGTCCATCAAGAAAATAATATCGGTATCACTCAGAGCCGACTCCGCCGCTTCGGGCCGATCACGTCCGATGATCACCCGGTCGGCGCCGGGCAAGAAGCCCAGTCCGGGAGGGAAAGCGGAGGGAAATACCACCTTGGCGGTGTGTCCCATCTTTTGCAGGACAAGGGAAAGTGCGAGGGTAGACCCCAATGCGTCTCCGTCGGGAGAAACGTGTCCGATGAGGGTCACTCTCTGTGGGTCACTCAGTTTGTTTTTTAGTTGTTCGATGCTGCTCGTCTCGAACTCTATCTTGTAGTTGTCGGTCATTTTTTCTTCGCTTTTTGTTATGTCTCTTCTTGGGATTAGGGCGGTCGGATCTATTTTCACGGTCAGAGCGTGACCTATCGGTTGCCTCCTTGTTACCGCCGCGCCGTCTGTTGTGACTCTTTCGCCGGTGCTGTTTTGGTCTCCGAGGCTCCGCATCTTCGCTCACCTTCTGAAACCCTTCCGGCGTCTCGTTGCGTAGCAAATTATATCCCAAAAACTTCTCTATATCTATAAATCGCGCTTTGTCCTTTTGGTTGACAATCGTAACGGCGGAGCCGCCCAAGTTGGTACCGCGAGAGGTACGGCCGATACGATGCACATAGTCTTCGGGGTCGCTCGGCACATCATAGTTGACGATCAATTGGATGTCATCTACATCGATACCGCGTGAAATAATGTCGGTGGCAACTATGATATGTGTGTGACCGCTCTTAAAGCTATTCATCACCTCGTTGCGCTCGGTCTGGTCGAGGTCGGAGTGCATCTGCTCCACCTGATAGCCGTGTGATCTCAGGAGTCGGTAAGCCTCCTTGACCCGATCTTTCGAACCGAAAAAGACGATCGACTTGGAGGGGTTTTTCTCCTTAAATATATTAATGAGGAGTGCCATCTTTTCGTCGTCCTTGCAGAAATAAACGCTCTGATCAATCGACTCCGGCGGGCGAGAGATAGCTATGTTGACCTCGACCGCCTCCTTGGTAATCGCCTTGGCCAGCTTCCGTATCTTAGCGGGCATGGTAGCGGAAAACATCACGGTCTGCACGTCACCCGGCAATAGCTTGTACACCTCTATGATGTCTTCATAAAACCCCATATCCAACATACGGTCCGCTTCGTCAAGTACAAAGAAGCTGACACGTGAGAGATCGACCGTATTGAGGTTGATGTGAGACAACAAACGTCCCGGTGTCGCAATGATGATATCGGCGCCCAACCGCAAAGCCCGCTTCTGCTGCTCCCACTCGATACCTCCCGTACCGCCATAGATAGGTACGGCGCTCACCCCGCCTACGAAGTAAGAAAAGGCATCTATCTGTCGGTCGATCTGCTGCGCCAACTCCCGCGTCGGAGCCATCACTACGGCATTGACATACTCATCGGGGTACTCACCGGACGCCAATTCGCTCAATACCGGCAATACAAACGCGGCCGTCTTGCCCGTGCCGGTCTGGGCGCAGGCGATGACATCCTTACCCTCCAAGATATGAGGAATCGCGGCCGCCTGTACGGGCGAGGGGTGCTTAAACCCCATCGCATCGAGCCCGTCAAGTACCGTCGGCTCTAACCCAAAGTCATAAAAATCATCTATTGTTTCGAAAGGATCGGTAGAATTCATTTCCTTATATCACTAATAATATTATGCCAAACCTCACTCCCCCGATTGTTGATGATCGCACTATCCACCGCCGACCTCAAGTCTTCGTTCTCAGCACCGACCAACCACACTTGGCGTACCTCCTGCCCCACATCATTGGAGACGGCAATATGCTCGAGTCGCTCGGAAATCCAGGCGGCAATCACACTGTCGCACATCATAAATGCGATATCGCCCTTGGATAGCTTGATGGCCAACTCGGAGGGGGTGTCGTCCGACTCCACCACTCTGATGGCAGGGTAGTTGAGTTCCGCCAAATGCTCCAACACAGTGATGGCGGACCGGTCATCTTTGGATACATAGACAGGAACCTCCTCTTCGCCGGAGAGCAGTTGCTCCCAATGGAGTTGGTCATCTCTATACAGGAGGGAGAACTTGGAGGTGTAGAGCCACTCGGTAGCCGAGACCCCGGAGTACTCAGCAACGGCGGGATAGGGTACGGACGAGGCATAGAGCTGTACCTTGCCGCCTCTCAAATCATCTAACGCCTCGGTGCGATCGGTATACGGTTTGATCGTATATTGAGCCTCACCCAATATGAGGTCCAACAACTGCACCGGCACTCCGGAGAGTTGCCCCACAGAGTCTACCCGTAAGCCGTTGGGCGAAAAGTCGACCGCCACCGTTATTTTATCCGGCATCGGTTGGCTGTCGGCCACACGATGGCGTCTCGAAGTAAAAAACCACATCAAGAGGGCGGCACACAATATAGCTATGCCATTGACCAACAACCGTCGTTTAGAATGATTACCGGGCTCCATATACATCAATTCCTCAGGTCTACAGCCACACCCAATCTAATCATAGGGGGATAGAGCGGGTAGTAAGGCATCGAAAAATAATCAGGGTCAAATAACAACGCTCCCACATTGTAGTATTTGACATAAAAGCGGGTACGTTTGAGGTGGGCATTGGCATATACACTCAACAGAGGGGCCTTGCCTCCGATCTCAACCTCCTCTTGCGGTCTGAAAGCCTGAGTCGTCGGCTCGTAATAGGGAGCGTAGTAGGCGGTGTGCCACTTGGCATCGACACCCACTTGGAAGGTCATCACCTTGGCCAACATAAACTTCAAGTAAAAGTTGCCGTAAGCCGACAGCGCGGGCAACGGAGTGATCTCCCGATTGCTGCTGTTTTGCCACACCACAGAGGTTTCGAGGTTAAAGATATTCCACGACAAACTTTGGTCCAACCCCACGGAAAGCACCCTCACATTCTTGTCAGACTGCACGGGGAGTCCCTCAACGTCCGGAGCTATCGGGTTTTGTAAAGTCTCAAAGTCTACATACAGTTTGGTGCGGGTCAGCGGGACATAGAGCTGACCGCCCGCCCTCAGCATCTGCATCATCATGAGGTCGCGATCCCATTCGTACAGACTTGATTTGAAGTGTCTGAGGTAGTAGCCGGGTTGTATGTTTCGGAATTCAAACGTACCGCCAAGCTCCACCTCTTGTTTCAGAATAGGGATGCGGGTATTTAGCTCCGCCGTCACCTCCACCTCGCCGGCTTGAGCGCCCAACACACCCGCTTGCCCCCTCACATAGTAGTCAAAATACTTAAAGGAGTTACTGCTGATACGGCCACCCACATACATTGTATTCTCTGTCGCCCTAAGCACCTCCACATCATCGATCTCCAACCGGATGGCATCCTCCTTATTCATCAACGGCTGCGCAAACCGCTTGATGTCATAAGCCACAAAAGCAGCCATACCCATTTTGACCCACTTCCGGAAACCCTCCTGCAATTCTATACCAACCGTATTGCTGATCTTAATGGCATTAAACGAATCGTTTGGGAAATACCGCGCCCCTTGGGGCTTGGGGATAACCGGATCGGGGAACAGTTGTCCAAACAGAGGGTCGAGAGAAACGAACTCACGTGTTCCCTTCTCATAAGTAAAGTCGTGGAAGAGGCTCGCCACCGGGACAAAGAGTCTATCGTCCTTGGCTACCTTCTCTTCTTTCTCCTTTTCCGGATCCGCTTGCCCTACCGACTTGCCTCGGCGCTTGCGTTGTGGAGGGGTTGCAGGCAGCTGACCCGCAGGGATAGAGTCGTTTTGTAGAGCCATATCGGTCACATCGGTTGGCTCAGGCAACGGCTCAGGCAACGGCTCCGCAGTATCCAACGGCGGCAGTTCGGGAGCCGGCGCTTCGGTCACCTCGGCATCCGAAAGATCGGCAGGATTTTCCGCAGCCGACTCCGCAGACTCCTCCTCGGCAGACTTATAATACCCGAAGTGGTATTTATGAAAGAACCTCCCCGAGCCAAAGACCACCCTATTCCAGGTCGATTTGAACTTGGTCGGTATGTCCTTGGGCAGCAGCGTGCGTCTCCCTTGCGTAAACTCGTCGGGATGGGTCACATAGCGCATATCGGTGATACCGCCATTCTCCTGGTTGACCGAATTGGTATTGCCCATCGAGGCATACGCTTGATACCGCCGGCCTCTGTAATACGAAAAGATACGGTAGGTGATATTATTACTTGCCGTAAAGTTGTAGACCCCGTTGGCATAGTCAATATCCACATCACCGCCCAAGCTCCACTCCTTGCCCAAATTGGACGAAAAGGTAAAAGTAAAGTTTTGCTCCTGTTGCTCATTTGTCCCTACCGTGTTGTATTTGAGGAAGGTATAGGGCGTTTTGGTATCGTACCACTGGATCCGCTCCCCGTTCCTGATCAAATGGCGGTAGGGCAGCGTAAAGAAAAACTCATCCCACCGATTGGCGGGTCGGTCAAAATAAATCTTGGACTGATAGGGCGAAGCGTAAGTACCCGTATAAGCCTCGGCGACGCTCAATCCCTCCACCAACGTCCGATGAAAGTAATTGAGTCGCATGGTATCCACCGGAGCATCCTGCAAGTCACCGGTGCGGGGAGTCAAGAAGAAGGAGTGAAACGTACCGTGACGGTCATTGTCCGAATCATCGTACTCCTCCACCTCAGATTGTCGCTCCCTCAGTTGCTTGTCCATATCTATTTGTGCATAGAGAGGGTGGGCATAGGTGGCGGACATCAATACCAAGAGCGCAACAACAGCGGTGTGGATATGGCGCCCCATACCTATGATGCAGTTGATATGGTGGATACCGATATTATTTAATGTGTTGCCTCTCTGCCTCATCTCCAGCGTTTATGGTTAAAAGTGAGTGGCATGGCCGCCCCCAAAGCATCGTCCACGATCTTTGCCCCCCTGACCACCTCTCTACCGTTGACAAATGTAGAGACAACGGTGTGGTTAAACATGGTTCCCTCCAAAGGACTCCAACCGCATTTGCTCGCTATATTCTCTTGACCCACCACCCACGATTGGCGAGGATCAACCAATACTATATCGGCAAAATATCCCTCACGGATGTAACCGCGACGCTCCACCTCAAAGAGCTCGGCAGGGTTATGACACATACACTCCACCACCCGCTCGAGCGTAAATACTCCTTGGCGGACCAGCTCCAACATCATCAGTAAGGAGTGCTGTACCAAAGGGCCTCCTGAGGCGGCGGAGAGCGCCCCGCCCTCCTTTTCGCTCAACAGATGGGGAGCGTGATCCGTGGCAATGACATTCAACTTACCGGTACGCACCGCCTCCCTCAGCGCTTCCCGGTCACGCAGTTCCTTTACCGCAGGGTTCCACTTGATCCGCGTTCCCTCCCGTTCATAATCTTTATCCGTAAACCATAAATGGTGTACACACACCTCGCCGGTGATATGACGGGCCTCATCCAACAGCTCCAACTCCTCCGCCGTACTTAGGTGCAGCACATGCAGTTTGGCACCATACTCTCGCGCCAATCGTACCGCACGGGCGCTACTCTCGTAGCACGCCACCCGATCCCTGATGACGGGATGCCACCTGACATCCGGGTCTTCGCCTACCTCAGCCACCACCCTCGCTTTGTTGCGTTGGATCACCTCCTCGCTCTCGCAGTGGGTGGCAATCAACAGCGGAGCATGGGCAAAGATCGCACGCAAAGCGGCCTCCTTGTCAACCAACATATTGCCGGTCGATGCCCCCATAAACACTTTGACACCCGGCGTATGCTTCAAATCCAAATCCGAGAGCAACTCGGTATTGTCATTCGTTGCACCGAAGTAGAAAGAGTAATTGGCAAAAGCGCTTGCCGCGCCTCTATCCATTTTGTCTTGCCAAGCCTCCAACGTAGTGGTTTGCGGCAGCGTATTGGGCATCTCCATAAAAGAGGTGACACCGCCCAGCACCGCCGCCCTGCTCTCCGAAGCGATATCCCCCTTGTGGGTCAACCCAGGTTCGCGGAAATGCACCTGATCGTCAATCACACCGGGCAGACACAATAGCCCCTCGGCATCAATCACTCGATCGGCATCGGGCAAAGGGTCACCCGCACTATATACCTTGGCGATGTACGCTCCCTCAATCAACACCGAAGCGCCATCTAACTTCCGACCCTCGTTAACCACCGTCGCCCCCTTTATCAGTGTAGATTCCATATTCTTTTATTACGCTTAGATGTCACTTAGATCTGTTTCAAACGTCTACTAAATGGAGGTCTTAACATCAATGCTCACCCTTTTGGGGAAACTTACGAGTCATGCCCCACCAACGCAGTTTGAGCACCCCGAAGAAAGCTTCGCCAAAAATACCGCTGTTCATTTTGCTCGTCCCCAATACCCGGTTGACAAAGATGATCGGCACCTCGGTGAGTTTATATCCGCACAGCTGTGCCGTGTACTTCATCTCGATCTGGAACGCGTAGCCCTTAAAATGGATTTTATCCAACTCTATGGTGCGCAACACTTCGGAGCGATAGCAAACGAAACCGGCCGTGGCATCATTGATCTTCATACCGGTGATCAATCGCACATATTTAGAGGCAAAGTAAGACATCAACACACGCCCCAAAGGCCAATTGACCACATTGACCCCCTTGACATACCGAGAGCCGATGGCCACATCTGCGCCCTCATTGGCACAAGCCTTATAGAGCCGAGGCAAATCATCAGGATTGTGGCTAAAGTCGGCGTCCATCTCCAGTACATAGTCGTATCCTTGCTCCAAAGCCCATTTAAAGCCGGCTATATAGGCCGTTCCCAAACCTTGTTTGCCCGGACGCTCCAAAATAAATACCCGACCGGGATTTTCGCCAATCAATCCAAAGACCTCTCGGGCAGTCCCGTCGGGGGAGTTGTCATCCACCACCAATACATCAAAAGGCTCTTGGAGGCGAAGCACCGCCTCCACAATAGCCCTTATATTCTCGATTTCGTTATAGGTGGGTATAATCACCAACTTTTTATCCTGATGCACACTCATCGTCGCTCCTCCTTTCTTAACTCTCTAATCTTCATCAAACTGCCATAGAGGTAAAATACCGTTGCAATGGCAAAAAGCACCACCCAGTTGTTGGATCCTTGGATCATCACACCCCCGGACACCAAAAACAGCAACAGTCCGAGCAACGTCATACGGTCAAGGCGTCTCACCCTTTGGGACGCAGCTTTTTTGTCAGATACAGAAGTGATCATCAGTCCGATAACAGACACCAGCGCCCCTCCGGCCATAACCCATCCCGCCACGGTGCGGGTGAGGTCAAAACCATACAGTATCGCACCTGCAATCACAATAGAGGGACCGTACTCACGAAGTACGGCGCCTAACGATATTTCAGACCGCTTCATATCTTATTACTTAATCAAATATATCTCCTCGTCCTCCTCCTTCATCAAGTACTTCTCGCGGGCAAATTTCTCCAAACGGTCTTTCTCAATACGCAACTCCTTCTTGGCGATTTCCACCTTACGGATGTTCTCTTTGAGTTCGCGTATCTCACGCTCTTGACGATCCAATACCCTATTGTACTTGAGTTGGTTCCAGACACTGTACTCTCCCGGGCGAATAATAGAGAGCAAAAACAACACTCCCGCAAGCAACAAAGGGTTGACGCCCTTGAGCCACTTGTAGAATCTCCCCGCCAATGTTTTGATATGCCCCACCATATTACTCATAACTTATCAAAGATACCAATTATTCGGCTACCGTAAATCATCACCATCGAACCGGGTCAGTCCTTTTTTTGCGTGGATAGGAAATTAAGTGGGTAGTGGGTGGGCGGAAGATGAAGAAGAGGGGATATAGAATGCCTTAAACGGGCAGTTTTTTATACATTTGGGGCATTTTGAGGGCGGGGTAATAAGGTCTCTCCTAACCCATTGGTTTATAGGGGCGTAGGGGAGACCCGAACTTAGCCAAAGTTAGACGGCCGACTCGCCGCGGTTAGACGGCCGACTAGACAGAGACGAGACCGTATATTAACCGAGGCGAGTCGGCCGTCTAACTTTGGCTAAGTTACTACCCCTCCCAAGCCCTTGCGCCATAAGGGATTACATGATCACCGATTTCGACCCCGACAATCAACCACAATCAACCACAAAACAAAATATAACACAATAATTAACGATAATTAATGATACCCCGCCGATGCCCCCCTCAAATCACCCATATATATGGAGCGATAGGTGGTGCGACCTAAAGGTCGGTTGGAATAAAAAAACGCCTTTTCCCGAGGTCATCAATACCACCCGGCTGACGCCGGTCGGTATTGATGACACACGGGCTAATTAAATGCGACCCCTACGGGGTCGTCCGCCACCCCCCGATGTGGGCGATTCATGGAGACCGTCGCGATCCCCATACGTTTACGCAAATATGGCAATTATAACAACGCCGACTCATTCGTTTCTCGTATTTATATGGCGTAAATGCGAAACGACGGAGACCCCCATCGGATAACGTACATATATGGCAATTATAACATCGCCGACCGCCATTCGTTTCTCGTATATATATGCCACGAACGGGGGAAACATCGCCGACCCCTCTCCAAACCACACATATATTTGGAACGAGCGGTTGAAACATCGGCGACCCCGGAGGGGTCGAATTTAAATAGCCCGTGTGTCAGAAGGGGCTGTCGGCGCCAGCCGATAGACCCTTCTGACCTCGGGAACGCGATGTCCCCCCGCGATATCCGACCTTTAGGTCGCACCACCCATCACACCCCTATATATATGGTGCGACCTAAAGGTCATTGACCGCGGGCTAATTAAATGCGACCCCTACGGGGTCGTCCGCCGACCCTCGATGTGGGGTGCGATCCGTGGAAACAACGCGACCCCCATTCGTTTCACGTATATATGGCAATTATAACATCGCCGACCGCCATTCGTTTCTCGTATATATATGCCACGAACGGGGGAAACATCGCCGACCCCTCTCCAAACCACACATATATTTGGAACGAGCGGTTGAAACATCGGCGACCCCGGAGGGGTCGAATTTAAATAGCCCGTGTGTCAGAAGGGGCTGTCGGCGCCAGCCGATAGACCCTTCTGACCTCGGGAACGCGATGTCTCCCCGCGATATCCGACCTTTAGGTCGCACCACCCATCACCCCCCATATATATGGAGCGATAGGTGGTGCGACCTAAAGGTCGGTTGGAATAAAAAAACGCCTTTTCCCGAGGTCATCAATACCACCCGGCTGACGCCGGTCGGTATTGATGACACACGGGCTAATTAAATGCGACCCCTACGGGGTCGTCCGCCGCCCCCGATGTGAGCGATTCATGGAGACCGTCGTGTTCCCCATTCATTTACGCAAATATGGTGGTTGAAACATCGCCGCCCCATTCGTTTCTCGTATTTATATGGCGTAAATGCGAAATGACGGAGACCCCCATCGGATAACGTACATATATGGCACGAATGGTGAAAACAACGGCGACCCCGTAAGGGTCGAATCTCACTAACCCGAGGTCACCCCCTCCCCCTCGACCTTAGGTCGCACCACCCATCGCACACAATATAAAAACCGACTGTATTACAACAACTATTTAGTATATTTGCTACAATCGTAAAATACTTAATTATATATGGCAAAGACTTATTCCCTTTTATGGCGTCTATTCATCCTGCCGATGGTTGCTTTCATACCCTCAATCGCTGTGGGGCAATCGGTAGTGGATGTTACCAAAACAGACGGTAATACCGTATCTGTCACTCTCGACAACGGTCAAGTGCGTCTATTTGACTTTTACAGCGATCATATTGTACGCATCTACCAAGACCCCAAGGGTCGCGCTATGCACGATCCCGTTTCCGAACCGCCCGCTTCGATATTGGTTTCCAATCCCCGCAGTTCGGCTCCTTTTGCGGTCTCTGTAGATAGGGACGGTGGCGACCGGCCGGTGATTGCCACCGAAAAGGTGATGATCACAATCGACAAGGAGAGCGGATTGATGACAGTTACCGACAAACAGCGTCAAAAGGTGGTGCTTAGAGAGGTGTCGGCACCGGAGTTTAAGGAGGCTTCGGCCTCGCTCTATTTCAACATGCAGGCGGATGAGTACTTCTATGGCGGAGGGGTACAAAACGGACGTTTTTCGCACAGAGGCCAATCCATCGCCATCGAAAACAGTAACAACTGGGTAGATGGCGGTGTGGCATCGCCCACCCCGTTTTATTGGAGCACGGCCGGGTACGGTATCCTCGCTTACACATTTAAGCCGGGTTGGTACGATTTCGGTTCGCAACAATCCGACCGTGTCGCTCTACAACACAGCCAAGATTATGCCGACTATTTTTTGATGGTCAATGAGTCGCCCGACCGCTTGATTGCCGATTATTACAGCCTCACCGGTAAACCTGCATTGTTGCCGAAGTTTGGTTACCTGCAAGGACACCTCAACGCCTACAACCGAGACTACTGGTTGCCGACCGATGATACGAACAGAGGGATCTTGATGGAGGACGGGAAGTACTACATCGAGAGTCAAAAGGATAACGGCGGGGTCAAAGAGTCGCTCAATGGCGAGAAGGAGAACTACCTCTTCTCGGCTCGGGCGGTCATCGACAGGTATGCCCGCAACGATATGCCGCTCGGGTGGATCCTGCCCAACGACGGTTATGGTGCGGGATACGGGCAAACCGAGACCTTGGACGGGAATATCGAGAATCTAAAACAGTTTGGCGACTATGCCCGTAGCAAAGGTGTGGAGATCGGTTTGTGGACGCAGAGCGACCTCCACCCCAAGGAGGGTGTGGAGCCGCTGTTGCAACGCGACCTCGCCAAGGAGGTGGGGGTATCGGGAGTCCGTCTCCTCAAAACGGATGTGGCTTGGGTGGGTCCCGGCTACTCTTTCGGACTTAACGGTATTGCCGACGCGGCGGAGATCATGATACGGGAGGGCAGAGGCGCCAGACCTTTTATCATCACGTTGGACGGCTGGGCGGGGACACAGCGGTATGCCTCGGTATGGTCGGGTGATCAGACGGGTGGCGACTGGGAGTACATCCGCTTCCACATCCCCACCTATATCGGGAGCGGACTGTCCGGCATTCCTTTTATCTCCTCAGATATGGACGGTATATTTGGCGGGAAGAACTTGTCGGTCAATGTGCGTGACTTCCAATGGAAGACCTTTACCCCTATGCAACTCAATATGGACGGCTGGGGTACCAACCCCAAATATCCGATGGCTCTTGGCGAATCGGCCACCTCTATCAACCGCGCCTACCTAAAACTAAAATCAATGCTCCTGCCATACGCGTACAGTAGTGCGGTATTGACTCTCAATGGCACGCCCCTGATGCGGCCGATGTTTTATGAGGAGATGAATCCCTACACGCTTGGATCCGCCACCCGTTACCAGTTTATGTACGGTCCCGATTTTATCGTGGCTCCGATATATAAAGCGACGGCTATGGACAGCGAGGGCAACGACATCAGACACAGCATCTATCTGCCCGAAGGGCTGTGGTATGACTTTTTTAGCGGAGAGCCTTTTGAGGGCGGTCGGATCATCAATTCGTTTGAGGCACCGCTCTGGAAACTCCCTGTCTTTGTCAAGTCGGGTGCCGTCGTTCCTTATACCCAACCTTTTAACACCATAGGCGAGATGCCCGTAGACTTCCGAGGGTACGCCCTTTATGGCGGTGCGGACGGAGCGTTTGAGGAATACGATGATGACGGTCGTACCGTTGCTTATACTCAAGGAGAAGCGGTCAAGACCTCGCTTGAGATGCAGTCAAGAGGCGATAAACTGGCCTTTGTCATTGGCAAAGCGGTTGGTATGTATGACGGTTTTGAGTCGAATAAACGGACGGAGATACGGCTCAATGTGTCACAGCGGCCGAAGAAGATAAAAATAACCGCCAATGGGCGTCGTGTGAGACTCCAACAGGTGGATTCTCGCTCTGAGTACGACGCATCTCTCGGGAATGTCTATCTGTATGACCCGGCTCCCGAACTCAATCGTTTTAGCACCGAGGGGAGTGAGGCTGCAAAAGTGAGCATTACCGGCAATCCGGTGGTGATGATCAAGACGGCTCCGATGGATGTGGCGGCGACAGAGCTTCGGTTGGAGGTGGATGGGTATCGCTTCGAGGTCCCCCATCGGTTGTACCGTCAACGCGGTACGGTATCTGCACCGGAAATCCTATCCGACAGTTTGAAGTCGGAAGCAACGAAGATGACCATAACGTGGGAGCCTGTGGAGCGTGCCGACTTCTACGAGATGGAGCATGACGGGATGCTCTACTCCACCATCCGGGAAAACCACTTTACCATTGAGGACTTGGTGCCGGAGAGTGATTATACTTTCCGTCTGCGGTCGGTCAATAGCACCGACGTATCGGATTGGGTCACAATGTCGCTGCGTACCGCCAAAGATCCGTATGAGTTGGCATTGAAGGAGGTATTGGCTTCGACCACCAGTCCCAACCAACCCGGGCAAGGCATCGCCAAGCTCTTCGACGGCGATCTGAGCACCAACTGGCACACCGATTGGGACAAGGCGGCAACCCCCTTTGATATCAATATCGATATGAGGGGAGTGGTAATGTTGGACTCCATGGAGTATTATCCGCGTAAGGATGGCGGTAACGGTACTTTGTTGGTCGGATCTATCGCCTATTCCGAAGACCGCAAAGAGTGGTCGCAACCGATACCGTTTGAATGGACGGCAGACGGTGAACTGAAGACTTTTGTCTTTGATGATAAACCGGAAGCTCGGTATTTGCGCATCCACGTGGAGCGAGCGGTCGGCCGTTTTGGTTCGGGCAGGGAGATGTACATCTACCGAGTGCCGGGTACCACAATCCGCTACCAAGGTGATATCAACCGAGACCGGAGGATTGACGAAAATGACTTTACGTCGTATATGAATTATGTCGGTCTGCGTGATGGTGATGCCGACTTTGGATATGTCTCCGTCGGTGATATCAATAGGAACGGTCTGATTGATGCTTATGATATTTCTACCGTATCTACGGTGATCGATGGCGGTGTATCCCCTTCTAACAAGGTGGTCAAAGGCAGATTGGATGTGGTCTCCGACCTAACTTCTTTTGCAGAGGGTGACACCATAAGTATCACTGTATCGGGAAGCGGGTTGGATCGGGTCAATGCCCTCAGCTTCGGGCTTCCTTATGATGCGTCTATGCTGCAATATATCGGGTTGGAGGTGATCGATATGAAGGATATGGTCAATCTCACTAAGGACCGCCTCCACAGCGATGGCACTAAGGAGTTGTTCCCCACCTTCGTCAATAGAGGCAACAACTTCCTTTTGGAAGACGGCGACCTCTTCGTCATCACCTTCCGTGCCAAGAAAGCCGGTAAGTGGAATCCCGATCTACTCAACGCCTTGTTGGTAGACCGCGATCTCAACACCCTTGACCCTCTCAAACCCACAGAGTAAAAGGGCGCCTACGGTACCTACCCCACTCCGGTATCGTAGGGTGAGAATGTAGAGTGTGTGTAATACCACTGCGAGAGGGATATTATTAAGAGGGTCAGGAGTCTTGCGGCTCCTGACCCTCTTAATTTAGGATGGACGATTGGGATTAGAATATCGACACCCAGTGTACGTAAGCAAAGCCCATCGGGTGGGCAAGCAAACGGTGTGTGGGGGCTATCCGCACCGCCAATCGTTGTGTGCCGGGGTTGTCGACTTCCATCTCCAACTTATAGGTACGTCGCGTACCCTCAGAGTTGATCAACCGGTACGCCTTGGTCGCCACATGCTCTATATCTTGCGAGTCCGGTTTGACGTTTACAACCACCAACTCTACATTGAGATCGGTAGAGAGTCCGTGGAGGTCCAAGATGATCTGCGAACTAAAAGGCTCCCCTACCGAGAAGGTACGAGTGCTCATATCCTTAGAGGTTTTGACCTCGATCACCTCCATTTGCTCCCAAGCTCGAGCCACCTGTTGTTTCCACTCCACCAATTCGTTGACCGCCGCATAATTGTCTTGTGCCAACATCTTGGAACGCTCTGCCAATGGTCGGTAGAAACGTTGGATGTAGTCATTGATCATCCGCTTCATAGTAAAGTGCGGCAAGATCTCCGACATAGAAGTCTTGATCATCTTGATCCACCCCGTTGAGTATTCGGGATGATCGCTTCGGTCATAGTAGAGCGGTATGATTTCGTCCTCCAGCATCTTATAAATCGTAACGGCATCCAACTTGTCTTGCATCCCTTGGTCAGCATAGGTACGCTTGTCGGTGAGCGCCCAGCCGCCACCCGGTACATAGCCCTCGTACCACCAGCCATCAAGTACGGAGAAGTTGAGTACACCATTCATGAGTGCCTTCATACCGGAGGTACCGGACGCTTCGAGCGGTCGAGTAGGAGTATTGAGCCACACATCTACACCGGCAATCAGTCGGCGAGCCACCCGGATGTCATAGTTCTCCAAGAATAAGATCTTGCCCTTAAATTGAGGCATCTTGGAGATCTCAATGATACGTTTGATCAACCCTTGTCCGCCGCCGTCGGCCGGGTGAGCTTTGCCGGTAAATATAAATTGCACCGGGCGTACCGGGTTATTGACAATTAACGCCAAGTGGTCAAGGTCGGTAAAGAGCAGGTGAGCGCGCTTGTAGGTGGCAAAGCGACGACCAAAACCTATCAACAACGCTTTGGGGTCGAGTGCGTCAAGGATCTCCCAAGTAAAGGTGGGGTCATTATTCTCCTTGGCCATACTCGTCTCATAGCTGGTTCGGAGGTGACGCATCAGACGGTTTTTCATCTGCTTGCGCATCTCCCATATCTCGCTATCGGGCACCTCCTTGATTTTGGCCAAGATGTCGGGATTGGCTTGATCCTCCAATACTTGGTCAGAGATGTATTTCTGGTAAAAGGGCTTCCACTCCACGGCTGTCCAGGTAGGGAAGTGTACGCCGTTGGTGACATACCCGACATGTAGCTCGGAGGGGAAGTAACCCTTCCATATCGGGGCAAACATCCTTTGGGAAACTTTGCCGTGCAGCCAACTGACACCGTTGGCCTCCTGTGCGGTGTTAAGCGCCAAAGCACTCATGGAGAACTTCTCGTCGGTACCTGGGTTTTCTCTTCCAAGGTCGATCAACTCTTGGAAGGTGATGCCCAACTTATCGGCATAGTGACCCATATATTTCTCAAAAAGGGCTTCGTCGAAATAGTCATGGCCGGCAGGTACCGGCGTATGGACGGTGTAGAGGCTCGAAGATCTCACCACCTCGATAGCGTGGTCAAAGTCCATACCCTCACGCCTCAGTTGTGCCAAACGCTCAATATTGATGAGCGCTGCGTGTCCTTCGTTGCAGTGATACACCTCCTTTTTGATGCCCAACTTTTCAAGCAGCATCATACCACCGATGCCCAACAGATACTCCTGTTTCATCCTATTTTCCCAGTCACCTCCGTAGAGTTGGCTGGTGATCGACTTGTCCCAATCGCTATTTTGAGGGTGGAAAGAGTCCAATAGATAGAGCGGCACTCTGCCGACATCGACACGCCATACATAGCAATATACGGTGTGGTCCTTAAACGGCACCTCCAATGTCAGAGGACTGCCGTTTTGGTTGGAAACCTCCGTCACCGGCAGGTTGTTAAAGTCATTTTGTTTGTACTGAGCCACTTGCTGACCGTCGGCGGCAATCACTTGGTCAAAGTAACCGTATTTGTAAAGGAATCCCACCCCCACCATGTCCACTCTCGAGTCGCTCGCCTCTTTGAGATAGTCTCCCGCCAAGACGCCCAAACCGCCGGAGTAGATTTTAAGGATATTGCTCAGACCATACTCCATACTGAAGTAGGCCACGCCGGGGACATCGGCTGCCATAGGCGCTCCCATATACTCTTGGAAACGGTCATAGCAGTAGTTCATCTTATCGGTAAAGGTTTTATCGTTTTGAAGCTCCTCCAACTGTTTAGCGGTCAGACCGTTGAGCACCTCTATGGGATTGCCCTGTGTCGCCTCCCAAAGCTCGGTGTCAATATGAGCAAACATCTTACGTACATCACTGGCCCACACCCACCAAATGTTTCTCGACAGCTCTTCGAGCTTCGCTAAGTCTTGAGGCAACTTGGAGTGTGTATATACTTCACTCCACACCGCCCGGTTACTTCTTTTGTCTTGAATCATATTCTTTCTACCTAATCTTTTCTTTGACGATCAGCAACCCGCCCACAACCGTGCAACGACGTCTCTGTCGATAGTCCTTGACCGATTTTGAGGCGTACCCGACACTGTCTACTCCATATCATTTACCGAGTCAGACTGCTGCAAACCATCTCTAAATACCTGGCACAAAGATACTAATAATAATAGAGAGTGGTTGTTACGAGATGGTGAATAGTGGTCAGTCACCTACCCACCTCCACACCGCCCGACAGGATACCAAAACGGCCGAGTGATGTATTGTCACCCGGCCGTTTCTCAATTATATAAATAGATGTGATCGGTAATTATTTGCTCTTGACAAACTTCTTGTTGTTGATCATAAACGCAATAGGCGTAGCTACGAACAAGGTGGCAAAGGTACCAAAGATCACACCGAGCAACATAGCAAATGTAAAGCTCTGTATGCTGGCGCCGCCGAATAAGAAGATGATAAGCACCACCAACAAGGTACTGATACTGGTGTTAAACGTACGAGTCAGCGTACTATTGAGCGCGAAATTAAAGAGGTCGCGTCTGTCTCTGTTGGGGAATATCCGCAGATACTCACGGATACGGTCAAATACCACAATGGTGTCATTGATCGAATAACCGATGATCGCCAATACAGCAGCAATAAAGGTCTGGTCTATCTCCATAGAGAAAGGCATCACTTTCCAGAGCAGTGCATAGAAGGCAATGATAGAGAGTGTGGTAAAGGTAACCGACGCAAATGCACCCACCGAGAAGGCCACGTCTCTAAACCTAATCAGGATATAGATAGCCATCACGATAAGTGATAATATGACAGCTATCACCGCACCCGTCTTGATATCATCCGCCATACTTGCACCCACTTTTTGTGAGCTCTGTACATAGTTGCGTGTAAATTGATCCATAGTGACACCGTCACCCAACAGCGGTTGGAGACCGGTATAGATGAGCTCCTCAATCTCGGCATCGACAGCAGGGGTGTTGGTATCAATCTTATAGTTGGTAGAGATACGTACCTGATCCTCTGTAGAGATGGTGATAACGCTCACGTGACCGTCGAGTTTGTCGTTGAGCAACTCAGTCACCTCACTCGTCTTAACCGGTTGGTCAAACTTAACTATGTAGTTGCGACCGCCTGTAAAGTCAATACCCGAATTGAGTCCCCACAAGCCTAAAGCGATACCGCCGATAACCAAGACAGCGGCGGAAATGGTGAGACCGGTTTTGCGGAAGCCGATAAAGTCGAACTTAGGATTAGAGATAAAGTTCTTGGAAATACCGGTGGTGAAAGTGGTATTTTCCATCTTGCCCTTAGAGGCACGTCTCTCAAAGAAGATACGAGAGAGGAACACAGCCGTCAAGAACGAACAGATCAAACCGACAATCAATGTGGTCGCAAAACCACGGATCGGACCCGAACCGAAGTAATACAAGATAATACCGGTAAGGATGGTGGTGACGTTGGAGTCGATGATGGCGGAGAAAGCATTGCCGTAACCGTCCTCGATAGACTTGATCATGCTCTTGCCCGCAGCCAACTCCTCTTTGATACGCTCGAAGATCAGCACGTTGGCGTCAACCGCCATACCGAGGGTCAATACCATACCGGCAATACCGGCCAAGGTGAGCACCGCATGCAATGAGGACAATATACCGAGGGTGAGGAAGAAGTTGATCAACAATGCCGCATCTACCACCAAGCCGGGAAGCCAGCCGTACATCAGGCACATATAAATCATCAACAATATGAGAGCTATGACAAAGCTGACAAATCCGGCTTTGATCGCTTCTTGACCGAGCGAAGGACCCACCACGTCCTCCTGCACGATACGTACCGAAGCGGCCATCTTACCGGAATTAAGCGTATTGGCAAGGTCATCCGCCTCATCAATCGTAAAGTTACCGGTGATCTGTGATTGACCGTTAGGGATTTCCGAATTGACATTAGGTGCGGAGTAAACCACATCATCTAAAACAATGGCAATAGGACGTCCGATATTTTCTTTGGTCAGTCTCGCCCACTCGCGAGCGCCGTCGGCATTCATTGACATAGATACCGCCGGTTCTTGACGGCCTCTCTGGTTTTCAATGACACTCTGTGCGTTATTGACCACATCGCCTCCAAGAGCGGGCAGACCGTCACGTCGACTACTCTTGATCGCAAATAATTGATAAACCTTTGATCCCTCTTGTACCTCCTTTACACCCCACTTTAATTGTAGGTTGCGGGGCAATACCTCTTTGACCTGAGGCAGATTGAGGAGCGAATCAATCTTATCCATATCCTTGGCGTGAGCCATACCCACCACAGCGGTAGGAGCCAACTGACCGTTGTACACATTAGGAGAGAGCAGAGCAAACAGCGAACCGTCATCATTGGCGTCAGCCACCTCACTCTCGGCACTATTTCCGGCAAGCGCCTCCAAGTCGCTCTGTGTGGTCAAGCTATCGACAGCCGCCTCTTCGGTTGCTTCTTCGGTTGCTTCTCCTACAGCCGTCGCGCTCTCTGCAAGTTTAGACGCCTCCACCGCCTTACTGTTTTGGTTGAGCCTTGCTATCACCTCATTGGCGTTTTGTAGGTCAGCCCAAATCTCAGGCAGCAGGTAGCACTCCCAAAACTCCAAGTTGGCACTGCCTTGCAGCAACTTACGGACACGCTCCGGCTCTTTGACACCCGGAAGCTCAACCAAGATGCGGTTGCCACCCTCCAACTTTTGGATGTTAGGGGCTACGACACCAAAGCGGTCGATACGGTTACGCAACACCTTGTGCGAGCTTTCGATGGCCGCTTGCAACTCGGTTCTGAGTACCCGCTCCACCTCGGCATCCGAACTACTGGTAGTCACTTTGTCTTTAAGCGCCAAGGTACCAAAGATGGCAGACAGACGGGCACCCGGGTCTTTGGCATGGAACTCTTCGATAAATAAGGATATGAAGTCCTTCTGGGTACGTTCTTGCTTGGAAATCGCAGCCTCCAAAGCAGCCCTAAATGTAGGGTCTTGGCTATTACCGGAGAGGGTCTCCAGCACATCCGCCGCGTTAAGCTCCAAGATGACAGTCATACCGCCTTTAAGGTCAAGACCGAGGCCCAACTCATTTTCTCTCACCTCTTTGAGCGTTTTACCCGCCCATACTTTTTTCATCGAAAGGGAGTCTAAGTAGAGGATCTCCTTATTTACATCCCCCTGCGCATATTTCTTCGCCTTGTTTTGGTAGTACCCTGATACCAATGTAAACGAGAGGTAATACCCACAGACAAGGGCAAGGATAATGGCAGTCCATTTCACTAAACCTTTGTTTTGCATCTGTCAGTTGTTCAATTTATATGATTTTTCTATTTTATATCATTTTATAATACTCACATCTTTTATCTTTAATGTATGAGTACTTCAGTTGGCAAATATAGTCAAATTATACCAATCCCACTCTTTTCGAACCACTTCCAAACAAGACGGATGCATCAAAAAAGGACAGCCGATAAAATGGCAGCCGGCCAAGAATACTCCAACGGAGCAATCAGCCGTAGCACCTTACCCCCTCCTGCAATCACACAAGCAGAAACCGCCCCGAATAGCAACAGTATCTCGTGATTCCTCACACGGTTGATTTAATTTTACGGTCAATATCAAACAAAAGTTACCCTTTCTGTTTGGCTTTACCAAAAATTGGCTACCCTCCTCATCATTTAAATCGGGAATGGTGATTAACGATTTCTTCTTTTCTCCCTCTCTCTAAGGACGTAGCATCCAACTCTTTCCATTCTTCATAAAAGATGCGCATCTATTTAAGGCTGTCTGCTGAATATCCTCTCAATCCCGGTAGCAGCTGACGCAATCGGGAACTGACAGTCTCCAATGCCCCAGTCCCCCAAACCCCCTGCCGAGTATTGGCTGATACATATTTGCCTACACTGAAATAAGTTGTTAGTTGAATGCGATTAACACCTTTGGCAGCTTCATACTGTCTCTGTAAGATTGCGTTTTTTTATGGTTTCAGCCGCAATTTCGTATGCCTGTGATATATGATGTTGATTCATAACCAAATTTATTTATTGAATTATATGACGTCCAACTGTTTCATGAACTCCGCTTCCAATCGGCACTTTCGGCAAACTGCTCAGCGAGCATCCGGCGAAAATTATTCATCCGAGTGCTCTTGGCCAACACAACCTTTATTCAATTTATCGCCTTCATCTATTGATTACATTTGTATTCTTGTAGAATGTGCAACTACAAAGGTGGGATTTTTATAGCACTATCCAAAGAAATGGGTCAGTCCTTTTTTCGTGAAGATGAAGGATAAGGAGGATCTCCGTGTCGGTGCCTCGCAGCGGTAATCAATTTAGGTCGCTCCATATATATTGGGTGTGATGGTTGGTGCGACCTAAGGTCGGCAGGGAAGGGGTACCTGTTTTCCCGAGGTCAGAAGGGTCTATCGGCCGGCGCCGACAGCCCCTTCTGACACACGGGCTAGTGAGATTCGACCCCTCCGGGGTCGCCGTTGTTTCCACCATTCGTGCCATACAAATACGTGAAACGATGGGGGTCGCCGTTGTTTTGCATTTACGCAATATATATACGTAAAACGAATGGGGTGGCGATGTTTCAATCACCATATTTACGTAAACGGATGGGGATCGCTACGGTTCCCACGAGTTGCCCGCATCGGGGGTTACGGCGGACGACCCCGGAGGGGTCGCATCTCAGTAGCTCGGCGGTCAATGGCGAACGTTGGCGCCAGCCAACGTGAGGCGTTGACCCCGGGACGCGACGCCACCCCAATTCCTCCGACCTTTAGGTCGCACCACCTATCGCACCATATATATGTGGTGTATGAGATCGCCGATGCACTATTAATTACCGTTAATTATTGTATCATATTTTGTTTTGGCGTTGATTGTCGGGGTCGAAATCGGTGATCTTGTAATCCCTTATGGCACAAGAGGTTGGGAGGGGTAGTAACTTAGCCAAAGTTAGACGGCCGACTCGCCGCGGTTAATATGCGGTCTCGTCTCTGTCCAGTCGGCCGACTAACCGTGGCGAGTCGGCCGTCTAACTTCGGCTAAGTTCGGGTCTCCCCTACGCCCCTATAAACCAAACAGTTAGGAGAGTGCCGATTCCCCCACCCTCGAAATGCCCGAAATGCCCGAAATGTATAAAAAAAATGCACGGTAGAGGTATTACAGATCCACGCTTTTTCATCTTTCGACGCTCCCATCCACACGAAAAAAGGACTGACCCAAGAAATTTACCTTTCAGCCTTTCTACGGCTATTGGCGGTGGATTGACTGCACTCGCCGCCACTTTATGCGGAGATGGCGGACGAGGTGACGGACGACAAACATCCCCTTATCGACGGGTGACAATAAGGGGATGTACTCAAATGATTAACCGTCTTTATGGGCGGTAGGTTATTTTACTTCCCAAGATGAGAGCGAATTGAGGTGGTCTTGGAGGGTCAAACCCGGTTGTTTCTCTTGAGCGGAAATGACCTGATCGGTGACCTCTTGATCATAGGTGGGCGCCTCTACGCTCCTGATCACACCGAGGGCCACGGGCAGACCGGGATTGACCACGTGCATCATGCCCAACATTGAGTGCAGTACGGAACTCTTGGCGGTAGCGTCGTGGACGAGTATATCCTCTTCGGTCACTCCGTTTTCGCCGATGGTTACGCTCTTTAATTCGAGTCCGTCCAAAACCAAACCCTTGTTACGCTCCTTGCCATAGATCATCCGTTCGCCGTGTCGCAAAATGATGGTGGCATCGGCACGCTTTTCGCGGTCGGTATATTGTTTGTGGGTACCGTTGTTAAAGATCATACAGTTGACCAATCCTTCTACGATACTGGCACCTTTGTGGCGGGCTGCTTGTACCAAGATATTTTGGGTCAATTGCATATCGACGTCTATGGTGCGGGCGAAAAAGGTTCCTCTGGCACCGAAGACCAAGTCTGCCGGGATAAATGGATCCTCTACCGTACCCATCGGTGAGGACTTGGTAACGAATCCTCTGTCACTGGTTGGGGAATATTGTCCTTTGGTCAGACCATAGATCTTATTATTAATGAGCATCATATTGATGTCTACATTGCGGCGGATCATATGGATGAAGTGATTGCCGCCTATCGCCATGCTGTCACCGTCACCGGAGACTAACCACACACTGAGATCGGGATTGGCAACCTTGACTCCCGTAGCTATGGCGGCACCGCGCCCGTGTATGGTGTGCATACCGTATGTATTCATATAATAAGGGAGGCGTGAGGAGCAACCGATACCGCTGACTACCACGGTGTCGTGCGGAGCGATGCCCAACTCAGCCATTGCCTTTTGTAACGAATTGAGAATGGCGTAGTCGCCACAGCCGGGACACCACTTGACGGTGCCGCTACTCTTAAAGTCTTTACCGGTATAGGTGAGGCCCGATGGTTGCGGGCCGATGATCTTACTTAGTTTCATAGCTTACATCCCTCCATTCTTAATGATTTCACCATCCAATATATGAAGTAAATAATCGGCAATCTCCGCCACTCTGAGCGGCTGACCCTCAACTTTATTAAACTTATAAAGGTCTATCCCCTCGAGCATACCGCTGAGGTATGCCGCAAATTGGCCGGTATTCTGCTCTACCACCACCACTTTTTTGTGCTTTCGGATCACCTCCTCGGTATTGCGTGGCAGCGGGCTGATATACTTAAATTGCGCCATCGCTATCTTGCGACCGGCACTGAGGATCTGCTCCACAGCGGTGAGGATATGTCCGTAGGTGCTGCCCCAGCCTACCACAATCACTTCGGCATCTGCATCGCCCATCTCCTCGAGTAGCGGGATAGTGTCGGCGATTTTGGCCACCTTCTCTTTTCGGTAACCGACCATACGAGCGTGATTCCGAGGCTCGGTACTGATAGCACCGGTCTGGCTGTCTTTCTCCAACCCGCCTACCCTATGTGTAAAGCCTTCGGTACCGGGAACCGCCCAATATCTGGCATAGGTCTCGGGGTCGCGCATATAGGGTGTCCATGGGGTCTCCTCTTTGTAGTACTCCTGGGCGTAGTGCGGTTGGATGGCAGGGTAATCGGACAGCTGAGGGATACGCCATGCCGAAGCGCCATTGCCCAAGTAGGCGTCGGTGAGCATAATCACGGGAGTCATATGCTCCAACGCAATCTTACAAGCCCGGAAAGCGGTGTCAAAGCAATCGGAAGGTGATGTAGCGGCAAGGACTACGAGGGGGCTCTCGCCGTTGCGTCCGTAGAGGGCTTGCATCAGGTCGGTCTGCTCGCTCTTGGTTGGCAAACCGGTTGAGGGACCGCCACGCATCACATCAATCAACACTAAGGGCAGTTCCGTCATGACGGCATAGCCTAAGGCCTCACTTTTGAGCGCCAATCCGGGACCCGATGTAGAGGTGACGCCCAACGCGCCGGCATAGGCTGCTCCTACCGCTGTGGAGATGCCCGCAATCTCATCCTCGGCCTGCATGGTCTTGACGCCTATCGGTTTGAGTTTTGCCAACTCGTGCAGGATGTCGGTGGCGGGAGTGATGGGATAACTGCCGAGGAATAGTTGCACGCCCGCCTTTTCGGCTGCCGCCACCAATCCAAGAGCGGTTGCTTGGTTACCGCTCACCTCGGTATAGTGTCCGGGCAATTGCTCTGTACCCTCGATACGATAGGTCTTGACCGAGGCGTGGGTATTGTGTCCGAAGTTGTACCCGTCAGACAACACTTTGAGGTTGGCCTCGAGGATGCTCGGCTTTTTCCCAAACTTCTTTTTGAGTAACTCTTCGGCCGGGGCAATACCTTTATTATATAGCCACAGTATGAGACCGAGCGCAAACATATTTTTGCTCCTGTCCATAGACTTTAAGTCCATGCCCGAGTCTTTGAGACTCTCCTTGGTCATCTCGGTAATCTGGACACTTATCACTTCGTTTTGAGTCAGTCCCAACTCGACGAAAGGATTTTGGGTCGTAAACTCCCCTTTCTTGAGCCCCATTTCGTCGAATGCCGACTCGTCAATAATAATTACGGCGTTGCTCTTGATATTTTTGACATTTACTTTGAGAGCGGATGGATTCATAGCCACCAATACATCTGCATAATCTCCCGGTGTATATACCCCCGATGTACCGATGCGTACTTGGAAACTGGACACTCCGCCCAGACTGCCCTGGGGAGCGCGTATCTCGGCCGGGTAATTTGGGAAAGTCGAAATCTGATTGCCTAAGATGGCAGAAACATCTGAGAAGAGCGAGCCGGTCAGCTGCATACCATCTCCCGAATCTCCGGCAAAACGTATCACCACGTCATTGAGGACCTCTACGGTTGGTTTCTCTTTCATAGTTAGCGAACAAAATTAATAATTACCTCTTTGGTGTTAAAGTGACATTATGAAACTGTAACACCGGATTCTCTATATACTGTTTTCCCAAAGGTACATATTATTATCTATTGCACCGATAGTTATACATTGCTTTTTAGCAATAGAGATATTCGTCATCAATATATATAAATAGATAGGCTCACTTATCAACCATTTTAGACAGACCGAGACCCCATTTTCCTGCCAAAGATTTGGGACTGTCAGAGAAATATGACAAATGGCGGCGGGGTGTCGTGACAATCACAGCACCGTCTGACACTTGCAGGACTTGGCAAGCCAATTGCACTTACTATGGTGAATAAGAGTCAGTGTAAGGCTCTGACAGTTAACGTAAGTACAATTAATATAGATATAACGGATATAGATATGGGACGTACAATTTTTGATTTGATGGACGAGATCTTTGCCAATGACTTCTCAAGGTCGGCAATGAATACCAATAAACGCGTCAGCGCGCCAATGATTAATGTTTTGGAGAACGACGAAGCATACACCATTCAGATAGCCGCTCCGGGTCTGACGAAGGATGATGTACTGGTGAAGTTGGATGAAGATGAGGCTTTAGTCATCTCTATGCAGAAGAAGGAAGAGAAAGTAGAAAACGAGGAGACTCAAAAGGAGGGAACTTCGGACAGCAAAGAGATTGTAAAGGTAGAGAATAAGCCTGTACGCTACCTGCGTAGGGAGTTTATGCACCAGAGCTTCGTACAAAGATTGATCTTGCCGGAGGATGTTGATAAGGAAAACATCGGCGCCAAGATGGAGAATGGTATGCTGGAGGTGGTGATTCCTAAGAATAAAGTAGAGGAGCAAACACCGGTAGAGCGATTGATCTCAATAAAATAAATGAAATAGAGTTGTCTGTTTTAGGTTAATAGTTGTTGTTTATATGGATAGCCAGGGCATTATTGATGTGCCTTGGCTTTTTTTTGGTCTATTTTGAGGAGAGCTATGCAGTATTTTGAGACCTTTGTTGTTATAACGACAGAGGGGTGCAAGTGGAAGATATGGAAAAGGAGTACAGCGACGAAGAAATTGCCCGATTGTTAGACAGGGATACCGATGAGGCGTTTCGCCAAATCTATCGGAAATATGCACGTCTATTGGTCACGATTGCCTATCGATATGTGGGCGATTATGATCAAGCAAAGGATATACTCCAGGAAGCCATATACAAAGCTTTCACCAAACGCAAAAGCTTTAAGTATACGCGAGGACAAGCCCTCCTCGCTTGGCTCAAGAGGATCGTGATCAATGAGTCGATCAACCACCTCAAGAGTTTTAACGTCAAGATGACACAGAGATATGAGGAAGAGATAGAACTGTCGGACGAAGATGAAACAGAGGATACTTCGTTGCTAAGAAGCCTGGAACCCCAAGTGCTGTTGGAGCTGATAGCCCGTCTGCCGGACGGCTACAGAGTAGTGCTGAGTATGTATGCGTTGGAGGGCTACAGCCACAAAGAGATCGCCGAACAATTGGGTATCAAGGAGCGTACATCGTCATCGCAATACTACAGAGCGAAACAAGAACTAAAGAAATTGATAGAGGAATGGAAGATAAACAACATATAAAGCCGAAGGACAGTTGGGAAGACGCTTTGCGTGACAAACTCGACGGGTACCAACTTCCATTAGAACAGCTGCCGCCCCTCGTCCTGCCCAAGAGGTCTAACAGACGTAGGATCATTGCTGTATGGGCAACTGTTGTCTCATCAGCGGCCGCGGCGGTGGCAGCCTTCTTGTTACTCACGCGTACGGGTACTGCTCCGTCACCGACCGATAGTCCTCAGCCCGTTTTATTGGCGGATAAATATGATGAGGTCATTGTCCCCGACACCTTACACCTGCTGACGCAAAATAACCTTCCGGCTCGGACCCGCCGTGAGACGGTGGAGCATACGTCACTCACCACCGTGACCGGTGCGGGAGGAGACAATGATCCGGCGCCATCATCTGAGGAGACGGAAGTCACCCCCGATCGGGAGGAGGATCGGAAGGAGGCCAGAGAACCGGCCGAGACGGATAAAGCAACCGACCGAGAAGCAACAACTGTAATACCGACAACGCCACGCCCCGAGAGTAAAACCGAGAGTAAAACGATACTCCGGAGTCGGAAGCATCGGAAAGGGGCGACGCTCTCTCTAAACATAGGCGGATTGACCAACAACAACCAGATGAGCGAGACGGATCCCACCTATGCGCCCTTTGCGATGTTGGGTGTGTCAGACCATCGGACTTACGGCCGTCCGGAGGAGAAACAGTACTTCACCCAAGAGAGGCCGCCGATAGAGTTGGGTGCCTCGGTATTACTGCCACTGTCCGACCGCTGGAGTATCGAGACCGGTCTCCATTACTCTTTGAGACAGTTGGAGGTCACCACGGACGGACTGCTCGGCCAAGACCGGTTGTCGTTAAAGGTACACTCCATTGGCGTCCCTATCGCTGTACACTATACCGTGATCAACCGCTCTCAATGGCAGGCCTACCTATCGAGTGGACTGAGTGCAAAACTCCCCGTACACACCGCACACAACGGCACAATGGACGATCAACTCCGACCCTCCTTTTACGTAGATGCCAATCTATCGGCGGGCGTACAATACAAAATTACCGATACCGTAGGGTTTTACGGAGCTGTCGGCGGTTCGTACGACGTCAAGCCGATGAATAGACAGCTCTACAACTCGCCTAAGTCTCGGATGCACTTAGAGCTCAAAGCCGGACTTCGACTGCATTTCAACAATCATCAGTAACATATAAACATTACGACAAACATTACGAC
>JAUNLZ010000056.1 GCA_030532005.1 Porphyromonas sp. | reverse complement strand
AATTTTGCTATGCAAAGAGGCATTTTGCCGTACACACTTTTTGGGATACTACCGAGCGATCTCTGGCCTGAGTCACCGAAATTGTTGGAAGGGAGGCGTCGAATTAGCGGATTATTACAGATTATTACGTATCTTCGCCGTATGAATGGATATATATATAATGTGACAATAGGTGCGGATCGCAGTTGCGCGCCGGACGTGATGTACTACATAGAGCACAAGCTCTTTCCCGCTTGGGCTGATCGTGAAGGGTGGCAAAATGCCAAGCTACTGAGCATCCCTACCCATCGGGAGGACGGCATCTCTGTAGCCCTTCAATTTGAAATCAAGCACCCCGACTTGCTCAAAGGGTATGCCCTTGAAGAGGATCCTTTGGTGGCACGGATTGCCCAAGCCTACTCCGACAAGGTGACGTTTTACCCCACCCTTATGGAAATCATCAAATGAGTGACGGCACAATCATAAGGGCCGAAGGCTACCACGTGCCGGTGCTTTTGCAAGAGAGCGTCGATGCTTTGGTGACAGACCCTGACGGTATCTATTTGGATTGCACCTTTGGCGGCGGCGGTCACTCCAAAGAGATCCTCAGTAGGCTCTCCCCCAAAGGACACCTCTTTGGCTTTGACCGAGACCCGGATGCGATGAACCATTGTGATATTGCTGATGATCGCTTTACATTTGTTCGCTCCAACTTTCGATACCTCCGCAACTTTATGGAGTACTACGACATCCAAAAGGTAGCCGGTATTTTGGCCGATTTGGGACTCTCCAGTCACCACTTGGATGACGAAAGCCGAGGCTTCTCTTTTAGGTTTGACGCCCCCTTGGATATGCGGATGAATAGTAGAGGGGGAAAGACCGCCGCCCAACTCATCAAGGAGACCACGCAGGAGGAGTTGGGCAATATATTGGCCAAATACGGCGAACTCAAAGGCAGCTATCGCATTGCTACGTTGCTCAAATCGGCATCGGACAATGGGCAGCTGTACACCATCCAAGATTTGATCACCGCAGTAGCCCCGGTAGTCCCGGAGCGAGACAAAAAGTCGATGGCCAAGCTATTCCAAGGCTTGCGCATTGCCGTCAATGACGAGATCGGCGCCCTCAGACAATTGTTGGAGGATGGGACGTCGCTGCTGCAAAACGACGGCAGATTTGTCATCATCACCTACCATTCGTTGGAGGATCGACCGGTCAAGAACTTTTTCCGCTCCGGCAACATTGAGGGGGAGAGAATTACCGACACATACGGCCAACAGGTAAGCCCCATCCGCCCCCTACAGACCAAACCGATACTTCCGACCGACGCCGAACTCCGGCGCAATCCCCGCTCTCGCAGCGCCAAACTCCGGGTGGGTGTCAAGTATTAAACCGCCATACCGTTTACAGCCTTTTTACCTCTATCGGCCCATCAGAGAGCGACTATAAGATTGTCTAAGATGAACCTATCCCTACACCTCTGCACAGATGCAGTCGCGGTCGGGAGGTACAACAGCCCCTTTTTTGGTAGATTTGTGGTGCAATGTGATAATTAACATGATGATGACAGTAAGATGAAAACGAAGGGATACCTACTCGGAGCCACAGCCATACTTGCAATCTCTATGTGCGGTGCCGTCACGGCTCTCGCACAGAGTACGGAGCGGTGGACCATCGAGGAATCGACTCCGGGCGCGACACAATATTACGGACAGTTGCCCGAGCAATTGCCTACACTCAATATGATCAATGAGGGGATATTGGTCTACGATGACTCAGGGCTGTATGCCGAAGGGTTTGACGGTCGGCAATTGATTGCCACGCGTGAGGCGATGGGCGAAACACCATACTATATCCACTACGGCGGAGACTTGATGAGCGCCAACATCGGCAACGATTGGGTGCTTTGGGATTACAAAACTCGGAAGGAGCTCTACCGCTACACCTTTGATCGCCGCAAGTGGCGACACATCAAGACGACACCGCAAGGGGATTACGCCTTGGTCTCTGACGGCAAAAATATAGCCGTGGTGACACCCGGCAGCGAACCGATACCCCTCACCACGGACGGTTCGTTCGATATTGCTTACGGTACGGCGGTACACCGCAACGAATTTGGAATTGACGGCGGACTCTTCCCCTCTCCGGACGGTCGGTACTTCGCTTTTTATCGTAACGACCAAAGCGGTGTCGAGCCCTACCCTATTGTAAGAATGAACGACCGCATCGCCTACCACGACCCTATCAAATACCCGATGGCGGGGCGTCAAAACGAGCGAGTGACCGTCGGCATCTATGATAGTCGGGCGGGCGACATCAAGTATTTGGAGACCGCTCTTCCCACCGATCGTTTCTTTACCAATATCAGCTGGTCACCCGACAGCAAATCGCTCTTTATCGACGAGGTGTCACGAGACCAAACAGAGACCCATCTGAGGGAGTACGATGTCACAACCGGCTTGCCTGTGCGTACCCTCCTCACTGAGACGCACCCCAAGTACATTGAGCCCGGCACCCCGATACGCTTCTTGTCCGACGGCAGATTTATCCGCCTCAGCCGCATCAACGGCTACAACCACCTCTATCTATACAACCGAGACGGTGCGCTCGTCGCCCAACTGACCGACGGCAAATGGGAGGTCATGGAGCTGATGGGTATTGACGAAGCGTCAGGGCAGGTTTACTTTATGTCCAATAAAGACTATACCATCGGACAGGATCTCTACCGCGTGTCACTCCGCAACCCTCTGAGCGTACAACGACTAACCGAGGGCAATGGCTCACACTTCGTTTGGCTGTCACCCGATTGCCGATTGGCATACGATCGTTTCTCCAACTTAGACACTCCCAACGTAGAGCGGTTAATCGCGTTGGACGGCACAGAGCCACGCACTCGGGAGCTGCTGCGAGCTGCCGATCCGCTCACCGATAAGTATAGACCGGTGGTAGAGTTGGGCAGTCTCAAGAGCGACGCGGGCGATGACCTCTACTACAAAATCACCCGCCCCGCCCAATTGGAAGAAGGTAAAAAATACCCGGTGGTGCTCTACGTCTACGGCGGCCCCCACTCACAATTAGTGACGGACAGTTGGAGAGGATTGCGGATGGGTTGGGACACCTATATGGCTCAAGAGGGATTTATCGTGATGACCATTGACAACCGAGGTACCGCCAATCGGGGTATGGACTTTGAGAGCATTACCCACCGCCGTTTGGGTACCATCGAGATGCAAGATCAGATGAAAGGCATCGAGTACCTCCGGAGCCTCCCCTATGTTGATGCCGATAGGATCGGAGTCTATGGCTGGAGCTTCGGCGGATTTATGACCACCAACCTGATGCTCACCCACCCCGAGACCTTCAAGGTGGGAGTGGCGGGCGGCCCGGTGATGAATTGGGCTTATTACGAGATAATGTACGGCGAACGCTATATGGATACGCCCCAAGAAAACCCCGAGGGCTACGCCGAAAGCAACCTCATAGATCGTGCAGGTGATCTCAAAGGGCGTCTGTTGCTCATCCACGGCGGTATAGACCCCGTGGTACTCTGGCAACACTCCCAACTCTTTTTGCAAGCCTCGGTCAAAGCCGGCACACTCCCCGATTATATGGTTTATCCGATGGACGAACACAATGTGAGGGGACAAGATCGCGTGCACCTGCACCGCGTGATTTGCAGATATTTCATGGATCATTTATAAGTGCAACAATTTGGGATGAAAGCATTGGTAATAGGCAGTGGCGGCAGAGAGCAAGCCTTGGCGTGGAAGATAGGTCTCAGCGGACTCATCACTGATATATATATGGCTCCGGGCAACGGAGGAGCCCTCCCCAAGTGTCACAATGCGCCTGTCGGCGTGAGCGACTTTGAGGGACTCAGAGGGTTGATCAAAGAGCACGGTATCGAATTAGTGGTGGTGGGGCCGGAAGTTCCTTTGGTAGAGGGTATAGTGGACTACCTGAGAGAAGATCCGGAGTTGGACGAACTCTATATCGTAGGACCCACCAAAAGGGGCGCGATGTTGGAGGGCAGCAAGGACTTTGCCAAAGACTTTATGCAACGTCACGGCATCCCTACCGCCAAGCACCGCACCTTTACATCCGAGACATTGGAGGAGGGTCTGCGCTATTTGATGGAGGAAGAGCAAGCCCCCTATGTACTCAAAGCCGACGGATTGGCGGCGGGCAAAGGGGTGGTAATCCCCGAAACTTTGGAGGAAGCCCAAGCGGAGATGCGCGAGATGCTGGGCGGTAAGTTTGGCTCCGCCGGGGCTCACGTGGTGGTCGAGAGCTACCTCACGGGCATCGAGTGTTCGGTATTTGTACTGACCGACGGCAAAGACTATATGCTACTGCCCACCGCCAAGGATTACAAACGGATAGGCGAGGGAGACACCGGTAAAAACACGGGAGGTATGGGTGCCGTATCGCCGGTACCTTTTGTTGACGATGCCTTTATGCAGAGGGTGGAAGAGCGGATCATCAAACCCACCATCGCCGGTCTTCGGAGCGAGGGAATCGACTACCGCGGATTTATATTCTTTGGACTGATGAATGTCGGTGGAGACCCCTATGTCATCGAGTACAACTGCCGTATGGGCGACCCCGAGACCGAAGCGGTAATGCTGAGGATTAAGGGTGATTTGGTCGGTTCTATGCTTGCCCTCAGAGATCAGATCTTGGGCGAAATGGAGCCGTTACTCGAATTTCCCCAAGTGGCTGCCACAGTAGTGGCGGTCTCGGAGGGGTATCCCGATGACTATGCCAAAGGCTACACCATCACCGGATTGGAGTCGGCATCCAACGCAAGCGATACACAGCTCTTCCATATGGGCACCAAAGCTACGGACCAAGGTATAGTCACTGCCGGCGGTCGCGTGTTGGCGGTATCCGCCATGGGAGATACCATCTCCTCCGCGTTAGATAAGGCGTATCGCCGTATCGGGGAGATCCGATACGACGGCATCAACTATCGCAAAGATATAGGTCAAGACCTCCTCAAGCTCTGAGATGTTGCCAAGACCGCCACTCATAGGGGAGCTATTGCCCCGCCACCAAGATTGGTGGCAAGCCTTTATCTCCTCCCCTTGGCTGTCAATAGCCCTCTTGCTGTCGCTCATTTTTTCGATACGCAGACACGGGGAGTTGGCCTACGGCTCCTATCGGTCGTCCTACATAGGATTTTTGCTCATCATCCCCTATATGGGGAGCCAGCTACTGCCCGGACTCTCCCCCGGCAATATAGGGCTGATCGGGGCATTGATTATCGTCATCCTCAGTGACCATATTGTGCTGTCGCTGAGCCGCAGTCGCTCCACCTACTTCGTTTACATACCGGGATTCCTTTTGGGCTTGCTCTTTATGATCCACCCCGGCCATCTATTGCTGTATCCGATCATCATCGCCCGGCTCAAAAATATCAACTCCGCCTCCGCCCGGCACATCACCGCCCTCTTGTTGGGAACAGCAACGGTACTGCTCCTCGGCACCATGCTTTTTGCCGAGCGTAGTCTCGGGGGGTTGTCTCGGTATTGGGCAGAGTTGGTAACCCCTCTCGCAGAGGTACATCTGCCCGCACTTACTGAAATCCCGCTCCTGACGCTCGATCTACTCTACCTCGGATTTGTCACCATCGCTTACGGGATCACTGTCCGTTCCAATGTAGTACGCGTCCGCTCCGCCCTCAAATATCATATGACAGTCGCTTGGATAATGATGGCGCTGCACTTAGTTTACGGACTCAGCGACGGCGGGCAGTGGATATTTATCCTCGGCTCACTCTTTATGAGCGGCACCATGACCGACTACTTCTTGTCACATACAAAAAATAAGTGGCTTCTACCGCCCCTCTCGATACTCCTTGCGGCTTGCATCGGGTACCGAGCCCATCTGTACGGCATCATTTTCCAATAATTGATATGATAGACTTCCTGATACAATACGGCTACATAGGTGTCTTTATCGCCGCCTTCCTCGCAGCCACGGTCTTGCCGTTTGGTTCCGAGCCGGTCATCATAGGCGTATTGGCTACCGGAGCCGCCTACTGGCCGGTACTTATTGCCGCCACCGTGGGCAATATTTTGGGCGGTATGAGTTGCTACTGGTTGGGCTGGTTGGGCAAAACCGAGTGGATCGTCAAATACCTAAAAATGCCGGAGGCCAAGGTACAGAAGTGGGTCGATTGGCTACAAGGCAGAGGCTCATGGATGGCATTCTTTGTCTTCCTGCCCGGAGTAGGCGACTTCTTTGCCGTTGCACTCGGACTGCTACGCGCCAACGTTTGGAGCGTTTTGATCTGGATGTCACTCGGCAAATTTCTCCGTTACTTAGCGGTCTTCGGGGCCTTTGACTGGGTCAAGAACGCCTTTTTCTAACTATATCTCAAATTACTTCTTAATACCGAAAACAGATAGCGAGTCTCACTAATTTTAGTATCTTTGTTGTGGTAAGACAGTATAATATTAGATTATCACTTTTTTGACATGGTAAATTACAAAGACTTAGGATTAGTGAACACCCGTGAGATGTTCAAAAAAGCAGTTGATGGCGGTTACGCAATCCCTGCGTTTAACTTCAACAACATGGAGCAGTTGCAGGCCATCATCCAGGCAGCTGTAGAGACCAAGTCTCCTGTGATCTTGCAAGTGTCCAAAGGCGCTCGGGCGTATGCCAATCAAACCCTGCTTCGCTACATGGCTCAGGGTGCGGTAGAGTATGCCAAAGAGTTGGGTGCCAAGGAGCCGCAAATCACACTTCACTTAGATCACGGCGATACATTTGAGACCTGTAAGAGCTGTATAGAGATGGGTTTCTCAAGTGTGATGATTGACGGTAGTTCGCTTCCCTATGAGGAAAATATAAAGCTCACCAAGCAGGTGGTAGACTATGCACACCAATACGATGTAACCGTAGAGGGTGAGCTGGGAGTGTTGGCAGGTATCGAGGACGAAGTATCTGCAGAGAAGCACGTCTATACACAGCCCGAAGAGGTGATTGACTTCGTGACCCGCACGGGCGTTGACTCATTGGCCATCTCTATCGGTACCAGCCACGGAGCCAATAAGTTTACCCCTGAGCAATGTACTCGTGACGAGAACGGTCATTTGGTACCACCTCCACTACGTTTTGACATCCTTGAGGAGATCGAGAAGAAGTTGCCCGGTTTCCCAATCGTGCTTCACGGTTCGTCAAGCGTGCCACAAGATCAAGTAGAGATCATCAATACACACGGCGGTGCACTCAAAGATGCTGTCGGCATCCCTGAGGAGCAACTCCGCAAGGCAGCCAAGTCAGCCGTTTGCAAGATCAACATCGACTCCGACGGACGTCTGGCGATGACCGCCGCTATACGAAAAGTATTCGTTGAGCACCCAGAGGAGTTTGATCCTCGCAAATACTTGGGTCCGGCACGTGAGAGCCTTAAAAACCTCTACAAGCACAAGATCCAAAACGTATTGGGTAGCGACAACAAAGCAGAGTAAACAACTTTTTCTTTTGAGTATTAAATCGCAATTGGCGATTTAAGGGACTCTCATTTCTTGAATTTTTATAAGTTTCTTTTTGAAGGCCGGGCGGAGCGATCCTCCCGGCTTTTTTATTTTGCTCCGCTCTCCGACCTATCTCTCACAAGATAGAGGAGGGGAAAGAGGATAAAAGGGGAAGCCAATACACTACTCGAGTGGTACCCTCTTCCGATAACTTACAACATCTACTATCCATGGGACAGTCCGTTTTTCGTGTGGATAGGATATTAGGCTGAAACTTGGCGAGCTGGAAGATGAAGAAGAGGAGATATAGAATGACATTTTTTATACATTTCGGACATTTCGAGGGTGGCGAGATGACCCTCTCCCTAACCCTTTGGTTTATAGGGGCGTAGGGGAGACCCGAACTTAGCCGAAGTTAGACGGCCGACTCGCCACGGTTAGTCGGCCGACTGGACAGAGACGAGACCGTATATTAACCGCGGCGAGTCGGCCGTCTAACTTTGGCTAAGTTACTACCCCTCCCAACCCACTGTATTGTAAGGGATTACAAAATCACCGATATCGACCCCGACAATCAACGCCAAAACAAAATATGATACAGTAATTAACGATAATTACGATATTTCAAACAATCCCCATCCATTGACACATATATATATGGTGCGATAGGTGGTGCGACCTAAAGGTCGGAGGGATTGGGGTGACATCGCGTCCCGGGGTCAACGCCTCACGTTGGCTGACGCCAACGCTCGCCATTGACCGCCGGGCTACTGAGATGCGACCCCTATGGGGTCGTCCGCCATATTCCTAATGTGGGCGATTCGTGGAACCGTCGCGATCCCCATTGGTCTACGAAAATATGGTGATTGAAACATCGCCACCCCATTCGTTTCACGTATATATATGGCGTAAATACGAAACGACGGCAATCCCAATCGGATAACGTATATATATGGTACGAATAATCGAAACAACGGCGACCCGTATCGTTTCACCTATTTATATGACACGAATAATCGAAACAACGGCGACCCGTATCGTTTCACCTATTTATATGACACGAATAATCGAAACAACGGCGACCCCGGAGGGGGCGAATCTCACTACCCCGTGTGTCAGAAGGGCTGACGGCGCCAGCCGATAGACCCTTCTGACCTCGGGAAAACAGGTCACCCCTTCCCTT
>JAUNLZ010000055.1 GCA_030532005.1 Porphyromonas sp. | reverse complement strand
AAGATATATAAAATAACAACATCTAACAACCATATTGACAATTAAGTAGATAAAATTATCAAATACATCCCTCTGTTTCCCAATATTGTAGAACTACCGGTCCGAACAATAAGTGTATTTCATAAAACGTTTTGTGCAAAATGGAATGTGGTCTTGAAGTTGACCGTCTGCGGTTAGATGATCGACCGACATTGGACCGCCAACCTTTTGATGCTCCACGGCTGTGGATTGGTCGCCTGTTGGTTGCCTGTTTCTTGTTTACAAGGCTTGCAGCGAAGTATAGACAAAAATTATTGCGAAGCTCCGCATAAATAGGTAAATTTACAATCACAATGGAGGTAAGTGCCGATGAACACGGCAAGAGTCAGCACGGCGGCACCCTCTACGTTCGTACTCAATAAGGTATTGAATATAGGTAAACGGATGAGAAAAAGGAGAACAAACAAGGAATTGGAGGAGGATATCTTTAACGCGTTTCGCAAGATATCCAAGACAACAGAGTTATCTGCTATTACCCTTTCGCAAGTGGCGTCAGAGGCCCGCATCGATCTCAAGGTGATCAGGAGGCGTTATCCCACCGAGGCTGATCTGATAGAGGCTTATGTTGCTTGTATAGACACTAAGGTTTCGTCTTTCTTTGAAGAGGCGGAAGCCCGGTCGCAAGATAAGGTGGATAAATACAGGTATATCTTCCAAAACTATATGAAGTGGCTCAGTGAGGATCAAGACTTTAGAGACCTACTGATATGGGAGCTGGCCGATAAGACAAATAAGGGCTTTGAGAGTAGTCAGCGGAGGGACCGTCACCTTGTCGAACTGATGTCAAAGGACTTTGAGCCCACACATAAGAGTACCCGACACGAGACTCTCAAACACAAAATCATTCTTTACATTGCCGGGATCACCTACTTGGCACTCTACAAACGCGGCCAGAATTTCTTAGGGTTTGATCATAAAAATAGAGAGACTTTTGATCTCATCGACAATATCCTTACCCGTCTCTTGGAGGCCTATTTCGAGGATCCATTATGAGTACCCAATTACCTCCATTGGCTGAGCGTATGCGTCCGCAGTCCCTATCGGAGTATGTAGGGCAGGATCATTTGGTGGCGCCGGGAGCGCCGCTCTACGAGATGATCAATAGCGGACTGCTGAGGAGCTTCATCCTATGGGGGCCTCCGGGTGTGGGCAAGACTACTTTGGCACATATCATCAGCCAACAACTCAAGGTGCCTTTCTACACCCTCAGTGCCGTTTCCGCAGGTGTCAAGGAGGTGAGGGACATCATACTCAAAGCCGAACAACGGCGGCAGGGTCTCTACGGCGGCAGCGGCATACCTATCTTATTTATAGATGAGATACACCGGTTTAATAAGTCGCAACAAGACTCGCTCTTACACGCGGTAGAGCGGGGAAGTATCACGCTGATAGGGGCAACGACCGAAAATCCCTCCTTTGAAGTAATCCGTCCGCTACTGTCACGCAGTCGTGTCTTTGTCCTCAAATCATTGGATGCCAAAGCTCTTTTGGAGTTGACTCAGAGGGTCATCAGCGAGGATCAAGTGTTGAGGGACTTTGAGTTTGTGTTGGAGGAGACCGACGCTCTATTTGCCGCATCGGGAGGTGATGCCCGCAAGCTCCTCAATATCATTGAGCTCCTGACCGCTACGCCGGAGGCTCAGCAACAGAAGCGGGTGGTCATCAACAATGAGTCGGTCGCCCGCCACTTGCAGCACAATCCCGCCATCTATGACAAAGGGGGAGAGATGCACTATGACATCATCTCCGCTTTTATCAAGAGTGTGAGGGGCAGCGACCCCGATGCCGCCATATATTGGTTGGCGAGGATGATTGAGGGGGGCGAGGAGCCCAAGTTTATAGCCCGCCGTTTGGTGATCCTGGCATCCGAAGATATCGGGCTGGCCAATCCCAATGCCCTCCTCATCGCCCAAAGCGCTTTTGATGCAGTGGAGCGAATCGGCTGGCCCGAGGGGCGTATTCCCTTGGCCGAAGCAACCATCTATTTGGCGTGCAGCGCCAAAAGCAACAGCGCCTACTTGGCCATCAATAAAGCCCTCGACTATGTGCGTAACAATGCCGCGCTACCGGTACCTATGCACCTCCGCAACGCCCCCACGGAGTTGATGGAAGAGTTGGGCTACGGCAAGGATTATATCTACCCGCACGACTACCCGGGACACTACGCGCCGCAGCAATATCTGCCGGACGGTCTCACGGGGATGGAGTTTTGGACTCCGGCTCAAAACCCTCAGGAGGAGCGTCTGTCGCAAAACAGGAACAAGTAACGAATAGGACTATCAACGTAAGATCAAATAGATATGCAGATCAATCAAGGCTATCAGATCAAAGAGCTAAATACCTTTGCCATGGCTTGCAAAGCCAGTTTTTATATTGAAGTGGAGTGTAAGGAAGATCTATTCAAACTGTATCAAGACGAGTACTTCCGCACGCTGCCTATGATGATCAAGGGGGGCGGTAGCAATCTGCTTTTTGTCGGTGACTTTAAGGGAGCTATCCTCCACTACTCCGGCAGTAGTGTGACGGTGGTGGACGAGGACGAAAAGGAGGTGCTATTGAGAGTGGAGGCGGGAAAGGTATGGCACGATTTGGTGATGGAGTCTGTAGCCAAAGGTTGGTGGGGATTGGAAAACTTGGCCCTTATCCCCGGTGAAGTGGGTGCCGCCGCGGTGCAAAACATCGGTGCGTATGGCGCCGAGGCTGCTCAGGCCATTGAGGCGGTACACACCATTAATTTGGAGACCGGGGCGGAGCGGGTTTGGGAAAACCGTGAGTGCAACTATGCTTACAGGTACTCTGTTTTTAAGGAGAGAGAACAACAGTTTGATTTTATCTATGCGGTTGATCTACGCCTTTCCAAAGTGCCTCGACCCCATCTCAAGTACAACGGTTTGCAATCACTGAGAGAGAAAACGGAGCTGACGCCTACCGAGGTGGCTCGCACCGTGATGGCAATCCGAGAGAGCAAGCTACCGGATCCCGCACTATTGCCCAATGCCGGGAGTTTCTTTATGAATCCTATCGTTGACAGACAACTATTTAGCCACCTTTTATTGCAATACCCCGATATGCCCCATTATGTATTGTCTGACGAAGAGTACAAGATACCCGCCGCTTGGCTGATAGAGCAATCGGGGCTGAAGGGTTACCGGGAAGGGAATGTAGGCACCTATCCCAAACAACCCTTGGTGATTGTCAATTACAACAACGCCTACAGCTACGAGGTGGTGCAGTTTGCAGACATGATCATAGAGCGTGTCAAAGAGAAGTTCGGCATCGCACTGAGACCGGAAGTGCGATACGTCAGGAGCGGCGAACAAGATAGTATTGGGAATCGTATTGGCGGGAGATAACTGTATGAGCGGTATGAATCAACTCACTTTCTTAGGAACAGGCACCAGCACCGGCATCCCCGAGATCGGATGCGACTGCGACACTTGCACCTCTACCGACCCGAAGGACAAAAGATACAGAGCGTCGGCACTGGTCAGGTACGGCGGAGAGGATATCCTCATAGACTGCGGCCCGGATGTGCGGAGCCAACTTTTGGCCGCCAAGTGTCATAACTTGGATCGCATCTTACTCACCCACGAGCACTACGACCATACGGGCGGCATAGATGATATGCGTCCGCTCTTTAGAGACAAGCCGGAAGTACCGGTCTATGCCGAAAGCAACGTAATAGAGGCGATACACAAGCGATTGCCCTACGCTTTTGTAGAGCACCGCTACCCCGGAGTGCCGCACGTGGTGATGCACGAGGTGGAGGCGGGTCAGCCCGTACCGCTTCGCAACGGCAATTCGGTACTGCCCCTGCGGGTGATACACGGCAGGCTGCCGATTGTCGGATACCGATTTGGCGATATGGCATACATCACCGACTGCAAGACCCTGCCCGAGGAGACGGTAGAGCAGCTGCAAGGACTCTCCATCCTTGTCATCAATGCACTGCGTCGGTACGATCACCCTGCACACCTGACCTATGACGAAGCTTTGGCGCTGATAGCAAAGATCCAACCCCGGTCAGCCTATCTGACCCACTTCGCACACACATTTGGCAAGCACGCCGCATTGGAGACCCAATTCCCCGAAGGCGTCTACCCCGCCTACGACGGACTCCAACTCACTTTCTAACATCCATGTAACTATTAAATGACCGTTGAGAGCCGTATCAGATCGATCGCCGAGGAGCTGATGATTGATGCCGTCGGCTTTGCCCCTCTCTCCGAGGTGCCGGAGGAGGAGATGAGGAGATACTCTGTATGGCTACAAGAGGGGAAAAACGGGAGTATGGACTATCTCGAAAACTACCGTGAGGTACGACGAGACCCTCGTTTACTGCTCCCCGACGCCAGGTCGGTGATTGTGATTGCCGTCAGCTACTTTCCCGAAATACCGCAACCGTCTGACGCACCCCAAGTAGCCAAGTACGCCCTCGGGCGAGACTACCACAAGGTGATGAAACGGCTACTGATGCAGTTGGGCGAGCGTATTTCCGACATCTGTCCGCACAGCTATCGTCCGCTGGTTGATACCGCTCCGCTACTCGAGAGGTATTGGGCGCGGCGGTCGGGTATCGGTTTCATCGGACGCAACAGCAACCTCATCATACCCGGGATGGGTAGCTTTGTATTCTTGGGCGAATTATTGACCACGCTTCCTCTATCCACCGATCGGGAGTGCCACAGCGGTTGCGGGGCGTGCCGACGCTGTGTGGAGGCTTGCCCTACATCGGCTCTCCACGGCTCGGGCATAGACGCCCGCCGATGCATCAACTATCTGACCATAGAGCATCGGGGGGATATAGAAGCGACGCTCGCTCGCAGGTTGGGCAACCGGCTCTATGGATGCGATACTTGCCAAGACGTCTGCCCCTACAATCGCTCGCCCAAAACGTCCCGACACTTCACCGCCTCCCCCCGATTGCTACGGCTTACCGACCAATCATTGGTAGGCTTTAACAGCGACACTTACGCCAAACTCTTCTACGGTTCGGCAGCTACAAGGGCCAAGGAGGAGGGCATGACCCGAAACGTCAATATCTACATCACAAATAAAAAAGCAACACAACAATGAAGAAGATTTTATCACTACTGGTAGCATTGATGCTATTCGGTTTTACCGGTTGTGCCGACCGACAAGGGAGCGTGACCCTAACGCTGACCGACTACGGTGCAGTGACCGACCATCCCGAGGAGGACAATACCCCCGCACTACTGAGCGCGCTCAAAGATGCCAAAGCGGCTATCGACGCGGGCAAGGACGTTGTCCTGCAACTCCCGGAGGGGCAATTGCATCTCTATACCGATCAAATGCCCACCCATCAGATCTATATCTCCAATCACGATCACGTAGACCGGAGGCCTGTCGCTTTTATGCTTGACGGCTATAAAAACCTTACGATACAGGGCAGTGACACCCATCTGCTATTCCACGGTCGGTTGATTCCATTTGTCATACAAAACAGTAGCAATGTCAAGTTGGAAGGCTTCTCCATCGATAACTTCCGCCCCGCTATGACTCAGATCGACATCCTTGAGATAGACGAGAGCAAGGACGAAGTCCTGGTCAAGCTGTTGGACGAAACGGTATATCGCATAGATGATAACCGTAAATTAATTGTCGAGGGCGAAGACTTTGAGATCAATGTATACACCTGCTTGGCTTTCGGTGCGGACGAACATATGAAGTGGGGACGCTCCGATCCCTTGTTTAATCCCAAGGCTATAGAGGTGGTGGACGACCACCGTCTGCTCCTCAAGGGCTGGCAGGAGATCAAGCATCTCGAGGTGGGAGACCACTATGCTTTGAGGTCCTATTACAGACCTACGCCTGCCATAGTGATTGCCGACGCCGCCGACACCGAAATCCAAAATGTCGATGTACACTATGCCGAAGGTATGGGCTTGGTGGCTCAGAACAGCACCAATATCACACTCAATAACTTTACCGTTTCGCGAAGAGAGAGGAGTCCACGCCGGTTTACCACCGTTGCCGATGCCACTCACTTCTCCGGCTGTCGCGGGGTGATTGACTCTACCGAAGGTCTGTACGAAAATATGGCGGACGATGCCATCAACGTACACGGCACCTATCTGAGAGTGGACAGCATCATTGCTCCCGATCAGTTGATGGTCTCTTTCGCTCACGGGCAGACGTTCGGTATCTCTTGGTACGAAACAGGCGATAGTTTGGCGCTCATCTCACGCGAGACACTGCTGCCGGTAGCCCGGTTTATGCCGACTCAGGTAGAGGTACTCTCGCCCAAGAATCTGAAAATCACCGTTGACGGAACCCTTGCAGCAATAGAAGGCGAGACGCAAGACCTTTTGGCGGTTGAGAACCTCACCGCTCATCCCGAGGTTTACTTCGCCAATAATACCGTACGGAACAATAGAGCGAGAGGCGCGCTATTCTCCACCCCCAAGCGGGTCGATTGCTTGGACAACCTCTTTGATCACACCCACGGCTGCGCCATACTACTGACAGGCGATGCCAACGGCTGGTACGAGAGCGGCCCTTGCGAAGAGGTCCTCATCAAGGGCAATCGCTTTATCAACGCCCTCACCGGTCTGTACCAATTTACAGACGGCATCATCTCCGTCAATCCACAGATAGCAAGGATGGAGGAAGGGCAATACTTCCACGGCTCCGTCATCGTGGAGAATAACGAGTTTGATACTTTCCCCACCCCCTTGGTCTACGCCAAGTCTTTAAGAGCATTGACATTTAAGGACAACGTCATCAATACCAATAATGACTATCCATCGCACTTTAAGGACAATAATCCGCAGTTGATCAATGTGGGGACAGTGACCGGTACACTCCCCACATATACAGAGGAGTAAAGCCTGTCACTAAGCACTCAATAGTAGAGTGAAAATCACGTCGTAATGACGTACGACCCCATTAGGGGTCGCCGTCTTATACCTATCGAGAGAGGGTGCGCCAAAACAGCGGGTTTTGCGCACCCGCTCTCGGTTTTGTGTGAAGCCAAATCGGTTGGGTTTATCCACGCGCGTCTCCTCTTTCACTTCGTCATTATCATTTGTAGGCTCCGACGCCTTGGGGCTGAGGATCTCTTTAAGCTCCTCCGAAGTCACCTGCTTCGTCTCCAACTTTACCTTATCCATCATCGCCTTGCCCACCTTCTGTTCCAAGATATTCATCTCGACAGAGTAAGCAAAGTTAGTGTCCTTGAGCTGTTGGTCAGCATACTTAGCCACGATCTCGTGGTCCGGATTGTGCCAGCCCATCTGAGCAAATTGGCTGCGTACCATCTCGTAAGCAAATCCTTGGATATCCTCGTCAGACACGGTCAAACTCTCTCTCTGCGCCAGCTCTCTCACGTACATCTCACGTTTCAAGCTACTGATGAGGGCCTCCTTGTCTACATTCTCCGCCTTTTCGTCAGAGCCGTTACGCTTCATATTGTCGGTGTACCACTCTACGATCAGGTCATCGGCCAGTTGCAGTTTGGCAGCCTTTTCCTCCTTGGCATACTCCAAGAAGTCTTGGGTAAACTTGTAGTCCGCATTGCCATTCTCGGCACTCTGCATAAACTCCCTCAACTTAGCCAACGCCTCCTCCTCATTGTGTACCTGGTCCTCACCAAAAGCGGTGTCAAAGAACTCCTGATTAAGTTCGGCAGGTACCATATGACGGATCGTTTCGATCTGGAAGCTAAACTCCTTGTCTTTCAGACCCTCAACCTCCTCCTTGTCAATACTTAGCAAGCTCTTGAGCTCCGCTTCGTTGCCTTCAAAAGCCTTGTAGGGATTAAAGACCACCACCGAACCCTTGCCGGCATCCAAGAACTTCGCCTTCTCCTCCTCATCCTTGATAAATTGAGGATAGATGGTCACGTTCTCTCTTACGATACCCTCTTCCTTACGGGTGTCACCCTCAAGCTCGGCAATATCACCGCCTACGATGGCGTCCTCTACCACGTTGTCCGTCTCTTGCAAATCGGCATTGGCCGTCTGCATCTGCTTCAATTGCTCGGCAACCTGCTCGTCGGAGATGGTCACCTCGTATTTGGTAAAAGTCTTGTCTCCGAAGTCAACGTCGTACTCGCTCGGATAGAGTGCCAAGTTAAAGAATAAGGTCATATCCTCCTTGGTCATCTCCTCGGTATTGGCCTCAGCCGGTACCGCCCATCCGATGACCTTAAACTCCTTCTCCTTAATATAGCCATCGATCAGTTCGCTGACCATACGGTTGATTACCTCATAGCGAACGCCCTCACCGTACATCTTCTCGATCATACCCACAGGAGCCTTTCCGGATCTGAAGCCTTTGATATTGGCACTGTGAGCTACCTTCTTTAGCTCCTTCTTAAAATTCTCCCGATAGTTATCTTTCTCGACATCCACCCGGAGCTTTACATATCCCTCCTTCTGTTCTACTATTGAGATATTCATTTCCCTATTCTATAATTATAGATGATTTATTCCACACAATTATCCGCAAATATACCTCTTTTTCATTACATATAAGTAACCGCCTTCCATCGGGTCTGTCCTTTTTTTTGTGTGGATAGGATATTAGCCTAAGCGCTTGGTAAGTCGAAAGATGAAGAAGAGGAGATATAGAATGACATTTTTTATATATTTGGGACATTTTGACGGCGGGAAATTGACCCCCATCCAACACGCTGTATTATAAGGGTTACGTAATTACCGATTTCGACCTCGCCAATCAACACCAAAACAAGATAGGATGCAATAATTAATGATAATTACGACATTACAAACAATCCCCATCCATTGACACACATATATATATGGTACAATAGGTGGTGCGACCTAAAGGTCGGAAGGGGAGGGGTGACCTATTTTCCCGAGGTCATCAATACCGACCGGCTTACGCCGATCGGCATTGATGACACACGGGCTATTTAAATTCGACCCCTCCGGGGTCGCCGACGT
>JAUNLZ010000054.1 GCA_030532005.1 Porphyromonas sp. | reverse complement strand
CCGCATATTACCCGCGGCGAGTCGGCCGTCTAACTTTGGCTAAGTTACTACCCCTTCCAACCCACTGTATTATAAGGGGTTACAAAATCACCGATTTCGACCTCGCCAACCAACGCCAAAATAAGATGTGATACAATAATTAACAGTAATTAATGGAGCGTCGATGATCCACCCATCGCACACAATAATATATAGTGCGATAGATAGTGCTACCAAAATTTATTACCGCTGCAAGGAACCGACACTGAGATACCCCCTTATCCTTCATCCAGACGAAAAAAGGACTGACCCAAGAATCGGATACTAAGGCGGATACAATAGAAATCCCGGACGAAATTCATCAGCCCGGTCTCGGACGGTTTGTAAGGATTGGGGATTGCGGAAAAATAGGTAGATTTGTGAGGAATAATAGGGAATAAATAGGGCATATATATAGATATAAGTAGTATGAAGTTGAGGTATCTGATAGGGAGAATATTTATAGCGGGTTGGCTTTGTATTGCCGGCGCGGTACCGTCTGTGTCACAATCTGTATCGCAGTCGGCGTCACCCGACTTTGACGCTGTGTTGCGATCACTCGAAGCCTTTCAGTTAGGGAGTCCCATTGGGACTTTGGAGAGCTTACGGAGGATGCCTGTTGAGACTTTTGTCATAGGAGGTGACGACGCCGAAGCTCGGTACTTGGATGCTGTGAGCCGGGGCTTGTTGCAGACGGCAGATGCCGAACTGCAATTGTTACGATTTATAGAGACGCATCCGCATTCATCATATCTCCCTTATGCACAAGCCCAGTTAGGACTGTTGTACTATGCCAAGTCACAATATCAAAGTACGCTCTATTGGTTGGGGCGCATTGATACCAAGCTGTTCCCAGATGACAAGAGTGCCGTTGTGGAGTATGCCCACGCGTATGCCCTTATGAGCGAAGGACAGTTGGAGCCGGCGCTCCAACTCTTGGAACCCTTGATTTATTATCCTACTTACAGATCCGACGCCCTCTTTTATGCCGGTTATATCTGTTTGAGACAAGGACGTTTGGAAAAAGGAACACGCTATTTGGAACAGGTGGCTACCCACCCGCTTTACGGAAGCTATGCCAATGCCTACATTGCCGAAGTGCGTCTGTCCGAAATGCAATACAGTGAGGCTTTGGACAGAGCGGTTGCAGTAATCGAGTCAAATTCGGTACCCGATGCGGTGGCTGTGTCGCTCTATCGTACCGCCGCTTTGGCTGCCAATAGTTTGGGCCAACAGCAGAACTCTGTTGATTATTTTACCCGTTACTTCGCTCTTGAGAAAGAACCGGGTCGGGTAGAGCAATTGGTGATGGGTAAAAACCTGTTTGAACTGCGTCGGTATGCCGAAGCGGAGCGGTATCTCCTGAGTGCCGCCGAAGAAGGCAACGACTTTATGAGCCAGTTGGGGTTGTATTACGCCGGTTTGGCTCAACTCTCTCTGCAACAACCGAGTCGTGCTATGGTTTCGTTTGACCGCTCGGCGCAGATCAATGCTTATGCGGCAGTGACCGAAGCATCTATGTTTAATGCCGCTTTGACCGGCTATGCACAGACACCGGGGAGGCTGAGTGACGGTTCACGGAGGTTGGTACAATTCCTTCAGACCTATCCGCAGAGCGAGTACAGGGTACAAGTGATCGGCTATCTGTCCGACGCTTTCCTCAACGAACCCAACGCTACAGCGGCTCTATCTGAGATCAATGGCATCAGCCCCTTGCCACGCGAGTTGGCTCAAGTGCGTGATCGTGTCAAGTTGAGACGTGCCAATAGCTCTCTTACAGAGGGTGATACTCAGTCGGCTACCCGTCAATATGACGATATCATTCGTTCCAACGGTGACCCTGTCAGTGTAGCGGAGGCCTACCTCTGGAAAGGGGAGGCGGCATATCGCTCCAAGGACTACCGAGAGGCGATCCGCAGCACTGAGCTTTATCTGCAAAATAGACCGATAGATCTGTCGCTTAATCCCAACGCCTACTATACATTGGGGTATGCCCACTATAATTTGGGGGAATATGATGTGGCGGAGCGTTACTTTAAGGATTACGAACGGGTGGTGGGTACACCGACACCCGACCAAAAGAGCGCTATCAATAACCGTTTGGGTGATATAGAGATGCAACGTCGGGCTTACGAGAGCGCGCTCGGCTATTATGCCAAAGCGGAGCAAGCGGGCGGAGCCGAAGCGGACTATGCACTCTATTACCGAGGAATGATCAAAGGATTGCAACGGATGTACAAGGAAAAGGCGGACTTGTTAGGCACTTTGGAACATCGTTTCCCCGACTCCAAGCTGATACCTCAAGCCATCTATGAGCAAGGCAAGGCACTGCAATTGGCGGGTGACAGCAGAGGAGCGCAACAGTTGTTGACGACCTTTATGTCTAAGTACAGACATCATGAGTTGGCCTCCAAGGTGGGTTTGCAATTGGCACTCTCCTATTACGGTGACCATCAGTTGGATCAAGCGGTGGACGCATACGAATCGGTGGTGCGTCAATATCCGAATACCCCGGAAGCCAAGAGCGCTCTGCAAGACCTCAAAAGTATCAGCGTGCAGATGAATAGGGTGGACAGCTACAGCCGATTGGTTGATGAAGTGGGAGCTAATGATGTAGCGTCGCGCCAGGAGATGGATTCGCTTGCTTACCTCGCCGCAGAGCGAGTGGTGGGGAGCGGCACCCCTATGGAGGCTCAGGAGGCGTTGGATAAGTATTTGTCGGATTACCCTGACGGAGCTTTCGTCGACCACGTCTATTATAATAAGGCACTCTTGCAATACAATGCCAAAGACTACCGCGGGGCGGTATCTATCGTGGCGTCTAAGGCCAAGTCCTTTACCGGAAAGTTGGCAGACGATACCTACCGATTACTGGCTTCGAGCTACGACCGGTTGGGTGAGCCGGGACGTGCCGCCGAGGCGTATATGAGTTTGGCTTTGGGCAGTACCGACAGGGCTCAGCGAAGCAACTGGGTGAGAGCTGCGGCTGAGCGTGCCGAGGAGAGCGGTAGTTCGGAGTTCTTGGTGGGATTGGCGGAGCAAGTCTCAACGGGCGTGCTTTCGGTCGATGATGAGGCGCGCGGTGCGGTCTATTTGGCTGCCGCCAAGGATCAAGCGATCAATAACCATAAAAGTAAAGCCATAGCGTATGCCAAAAAGGTGGTGGCCACCAAGGGCTATGAGGGAAACGCTATAGCGGAGACGATATTGGCGCTCGACCTCTATGATCGTGGCGACTACCAAGGCGCACAATCCAAGATGGAGCGTGTGACACAGGTGGGTACTACGGATGCTTACTGGTTGGCTCGTGCTTTTATCTTGCTGTCGGATACCTACGTCAAGTTGGGAGATAAAGAGACGGCTAAAGCTTATTTGGAGAGTGTCAAGGGGAGCTACCCCAATCGTAATGACGGAATTATGCAGATGATCAATAACCGTTTGGCTAATCTGTAAGTATTTGGATATGATGATGAATTTCAAGAGACATATTGTTTTGTGTTGCGGGATCGCTTTGGCGGGCTTGCCTGTTGTGGCCAAAGCGGGGGTGTATGATGTGGACTCGCTTACCCGAGAGATGGTATTGCAGAGAGACTACCAGCCGGTGGGACATCAAGCGGAGAAAGCTTTCTTTAATCCGCTCGATAATACAAGAACCAAGCAACTGAGACCTATCAGTTTTGCACGCAATACTTATCCCATTGCGATGAATGTGCAACCCAAGCTATTTGCTCCTATCGATAATCCATTGGCTCCCGAGGCAGTCAAACAGTCGGTACATGCCCGTCTCTTTGGTGGATACCCCGGTATAGGAGGCGCTAATATAGGGGTGTTGGCAAAACCGAGTGAGTCGGGTGTGCTGATGATTTCGGCCGATCATCTTTCTCGCTATGTCAAGCCGACCTATGACGGGATCGGCTTTAAGCCGATGGATCGGACCCACGATACAGATGTCACCTTGGCCTACGATCACGCCCTTGACGATCGGGTGATCAAGGGTGCCGTAGAGGTGTTTCACAACGCCAATACCTTCTATGGATTGTACCCGGTCAATTCGGACAATAGACCATCGGAAGCGTCTTATCCTCTGCATAACATGGTCGGTACGGAAGTGCATCTCGGCATCTCCCCGGCTCCGCTCTCTATAGCAAGGGGTTGGCAGTACAGCATGAGGGGTAAGGTGGGTTACCTCAATAAGGACAATGTATCACACTTTTACGATAATAACCTCTTGGTCTCTGAAGAGAGTGTCAGACCTAATGATAAAAATAAGATCTCTGAACTGTCGTTGGACTTGTGGGGTAATCTCGGCTACAAGTTGGCGGGTTCGGACTGGGGTTTCGGTGCCGACGGTAATTACCAATTGATCAATGTGACCGGCATCAATGGGTTTACCGGTCGTAAAACCCCGATGCAGATGCTTTCGGCTGCACCTTACTTTGACTATACATCACCCGATTTTATACTTAGGGCAGGGGTCAAGGTGCAGGTACTCAACAGCGGGAGCAATAAATATATAGTGGTGCCCGATATCCGATTGAGGTACAAGATGCACGATTATCTCTCTGTCTACTTTGACGCCAATGGCGGAGCGAAGTACCATACCGTGAGACAACTCTACAACGAAAACCGTTGGATAGACGCCATCTCGGTACACAAGGGATATGATGTGGAGCAGTTCGAGGTGCAGTTGGGAGCTCAGATTGGTAATATCAATGGCTTCTCACTTGATATCAATGGCGGTTATGCACAATACAGCGACCTCTCCGATTGGGGATTCACAACATTGGATTCGCAACTGCCGGTGAGCTCCGCAGATGGTACTGTCGGCGGCAAACAGAGTCTGTATACCCCCGTCTATACATTGATGAGTAGAGGCAAGGCACGCCACATCTTTGTCAATGTCACTTCGCACTATATTTCGCCTATCGGATTGGATTTGAGTGCCGGACTGCAAATCAATAGTTACAAGGGGTTAGACGACGCTCGGGACTTCGCCGCTTATGGCCTGCCCAAGGTGGAGTTGGATTTGAGTGCCGACTATCAGTTAGATGACCGGTGGTCGTTTAATGTCAATCTGATGACTCTGATGGGAATCAAATTCGGCGGATACGACATCGACGGTAAGGCTGTGGCTCTTAATGCAAATGAGGGAGCCGACTCCAAAAACTATGTAGACCTCGGTGTGCGGGCATCGTACAAGATTCACGAAAATGTAGGACTATCATTTGTCGGTCAAAATTTGCTCAATCAAAAGCAGGGTCGCTGGTTGGGTTACAATAGAGAGGGCATTACGGGTATGCTGGCACTCACCCTTAAGTTTTAGCATAATTGTACGAATGGTGTATGAAAAAGCTTTTACTGTCCCTTCCCTTTATCTTGCTGTTATCTGCATGCGGTACCGGTAGCCGCTCGGTTAGCCCCGAGATGCCTTTTGCCAAGATATACACCGCCGTTTGGATGCAGAGAGCGGCCGAGTATGATGCTTTGTGTTTCCAAGCCTTTAACAGTGCCAAACTCTCTTTGGATCAGGCAATCATGATGCGTCAAGAGAGCGACTCCAAACCGCTCGCTATCATTACCGATATTGATGAAACGGTATTGGACAATTCGCCCAATGCGGTACACCAAGGTCTCAAGGGTGAACTGTTTGACTCTGCCGAGTGGACAAGGTGGTGCAACCGTGTAGAGGCGGACACTGTCCCCGGTGCTCCCTCCTTCTTAAAGTATGCCGCTGATGAAGGGGTGGAAATCTTCTATATCTCCAACCGAAAGGAGGCGGAGCGGGAGAGTACGCTTGCCAATCTTCGGAAGTTTGATCTGCCCAATGCCGATAACGACCACTTGCTCCTCAAAACCGGTACAAGCAATAAAGATGAGCGTAGGGCAAAGGTGATGGAGACCTATGATGTGGTGATGTACATTGGCGACCAATTAACCGACTTCCCCGAGCACAATGTTGCCCAAGAGCGGGAGCGAGACATTGTCACCCGCCGTGATATCCCTAAGTTCGGGGCGGTTTACATAATCCTTCCTAACCCTAACTACGGCGAGTGGGAGTCGGCGCTATTCGAGCGTCAACATTACGATAAATATAAACAAGCGGAGATCATCAAAGAGGCCGCGCGTACCTATTAATTAGTCATTTACTTGTCCTGAAACATTGAGATGAATTTACGTCCAATTATGATTGCCGGCACCGGAAGTGATGTCGGCAAGAGTATGATTGCCGCTGCCATTTGTAGGATTTTGAAGCAAGACGGCCATCACCCTGCTCCATTTAAAGCCCAAAATATGGCACCCTACTACTATACGGCACCCAACGGCGATCGTATCAGTATAGCCCAAGCCATCCAAGCCAAAGCGGCGGGAGTCACTCCCGAAGCGCTTCTCAATCCGGTGCTGATGATGCCGTCAAGTGTCACCGATGCCAAGATTTATTGCCTTGGTAAAGAGTATGGGGAACAACATGCCCGCGACTATTTTCGACAAAGTGAGGGCCGTCGAGAATTGCAAGCCCACGCCTGGAAAGCGTATGATCAATTGGCCCTGAGGTACAATCCTATTGTATTGGAAGGCGCGGGCAGTGTGAGCGAATTAAACCTCCTTGATACCGATTTTGTCAATATGCCGATGGCGGAGTATGCCGATGCGGCGGTGATTTTGGTGGCGGATATCGAGCGGGGCGGTGTGTTTGCCTCCGTCTATGGGTCGGTGATGTTGCAAAAACCGGAACATCGCCGTTTGATCAAGGGTATTATTATCAATAAGTTTAGGGGAGACCTCTCTATTTTTGCCCCCGCTGTCGAGATGATTGAGTCCTTGACAGGAGTGCCGGTTTTGGCTGTATTGCCCTATATGGATGGCGAATTATTGCCGAGCGAAGATACGCTGAGTGATAAGGGGGAACACAAAGTGGCTTACGATCAAAACGACCTTGACCGTTTTGAGTCCACCTTTGACCTCCTCGCCAATCACTTGCGATCCCATATAAATATGGAGCTGTTGTATAAGATCCTAAATAGAGATGATGCATAACGACCACGGAGACGACCGTTATCTGTATCCCGGTGTAGAGGTCAAGGCCGATTTTAGTTCCAATGTCCCTCATCTCCCTGATGATGACGGGCTTTGGGCTTATCTCTCCGCTCATAGAGAACTCATACATCGGTACCCTGAGCCTCGAGCCTATACCTTGGAGTCGGAATTGGCGGAAATGTATGGCGTAGACCCCGCATCTCTTTTGATTACGGCAGGTGCCACCGAGGCGATACACTTGATTGCTTGGCACTTTGCCTCTGCACACTCTGTTATCCCTCAACCCACCTTTTCGGAATATCGACACGGAGCTGAGGCACACCGACACACCATTACCGAGATAGAGATAGAGTCATTCATCCAACATCCCGATATCATCCGACCCGACACCCTTGTTTGGCTATGTAATCCCAATAACCCCACGGGACAGACCTACGACCACGATCTACTACTGAGACTGATACGTTCTCACCCCGACACCCTATTTATTATTGACCAATCCTACCACGCTTTTACCCCCAAGCAGGTACTGTCTCCCGACGAAATCGTGACATTACCCAACTGCATTGTGATACAGTCACTCACCAAGACCTACGCCATTCCCGGTTTACGGTTGGGGTATATCATAGCGTCACCCGATTATATCGAGTCGTTGGCAAGGCTTAAAATGCCTTGGAGTGTCAATGCGTTGGCACTCCAAGCCGGACATTACCTGTTGCAGAGAGAGGTGCCTTTTGACCTCTCTACATTATTGGCTGAGCGACAAAGATTGGTGCGAGAGTTAAAGCAATTGGAGATGATGGAGATTTACCCGACCGATACCCATTATTTCACAGCTCGACTCTATGATTACCCTTCGCACTTTGTAAAAGACAACTTGATGAAGCGGTACGGGATATTGATTCGTAACGCCTCCAACTTCCCCCGATTAACCGAGCGCCACATACGGATAGCTACACAGAGTCGGCAGGAAAATGACCAATTGATCAGAGCCCTCTCCGATTTGCCCCAAAGATTATGATTACATTTTATACACTACAAGGGATTATACTCTCACGTCTAATTGTATTATGGTTGGGATGGTTGTTGGACCACCTCTTTGGCGACCCTGTAAGGTTGCCCCATTTGGTGGTCGGTTTTGGCAAAGTGATTGCTTGGTCAGAGCGAAAATACAACAACGGTACCGGGCGTAGACTAAAAGGGGGTATCGTGGCGGTCACCCTTATTGTATCGGTACTGATACTCACCTTTTTGCTCATTGAGTTGCTGCCCTCTTGGGTCTCCGTGCTACTCGGTGCCGTACTTGTCTACTACTGTCTGGCAGGTACTACACTGATAGCCGAGGTGGAGGAGGTCTTTAATCAGCTTGCCCACTCTTTGGAGGCGGGACGCCGACAACTCTCCCGTATTGTGGGACGAGACACCCAATACCTCACGGAAGAAGAGTGTAAAACGGCGGCCTTGGAGACGCTCTCCGAAAACCTCTCCGACGGTGTGGTGGCACCCCTCTTTTGGTTCGCTCTTTTAGGAGTTCCCGGTATGGCGGCCTACAAGATGGTCAATACCTTGGACTCAATGATAGGTTATAAAAACGAACGTTACGGAGCGTTTGGGTATGTCGCCGCCAAAATTGATGACATCGCCAATTGGATACCGTCAAGGCTGACGGCACTCCTGATGCTCATAGTCAACAAACGTCACGACCTTATCAGGGAGGTGTTTAGGGAGGGTAGAAATCATACCAGTCCCAACTCCGGTTATCCCGAAGCTGCATTGGCGTTGATGCTCAACTGTCAGTTTGGCGGGTCACACTACTATAATGGGGAAATGGTCTCCAAACCGGTCATTGGTAAGGTCTCTCGACCGCTATCGGATAGCGATTTGGGCGTTGCCCTCCAAACCAACCGTAAGGTGGAAATGTTGATGATTCTCATCATCACCGCCGTATATCTATTCGCCACCCTCACTTGAGAGACTACATTGAGTTAGGGCAGAGCTCCTCTTCTTCGATTATCTTTGCACCCATTCTCATACGTCACCCATTGCATATTCTTGCGATTGGTGGCGTTTATTTTATACATTTGGTGCATTTGGTGCATTTTTGAGGGTAATGAGATGACCCCCTTCCTAACCCTTTGGTTTATAAGGGCGTAGGGGAGACCCGAACTTAGCCGAAGTTAGACGGCCGACTCGCCGCGGTT
>JAUNLZ010000053.1 GCA_030532005.1 Porphyromonas sp. | reverse complement strand
GATCAACCCCAATGATATTGAGAGCATTTCGGTACTGAAAGATGCTTCGTCAGCGGCAATCTATGGTTCGAGGGCCGCTTTTGGCGTGGTGCTGATCACGACGAAGAACGCCAAGAAAGGTAAGATAGACGTCAATATCAGTTCGAGCGTTTCGCTCAACCAACGTACGGTGACGCCCAAGTTGGTCACCGACGGTTATGAGTGGGCGAAGAACTTTTCCGACGCATTTAGCGCGTGGTATGATTATAAGTCGTTCCCCATCTCTGTCAATAACATCTATCCTTTCTCGAGAGAGTATTTGGATGCTCTGAAACGCCACTCCGAAGATCCCTCGCTGCCGGAGGTGGAGTACAACGAAGAGGCTCAGAGGTATTGGTACTTCGGTAATACCGATTGGTACGATGTCATCAATAAGGACAATATCATGTCTACCGAACAGGCGATAAGTGTCTCCGGCGCGTCGGATAGGATCCGACTCTTTAGCTCCGCGAGGTACTATTTCCAGGACGGTATCTTTAACTACAACTCCGATAAGTTTCATAAATACAATCTGAGGCTCAAAGGAGATATCAAGATCAACGATTGGTTGACCCTCGGTCAGAATATTGACTACAACGAGTACAGCTACAAGTTCCCGATGTTTTCGGACGGAGACAACAGTATCTGGCGGCAGTTTGAGCACCAGGGCTTCCCGATGGCGGTGATCTACAACCCCGACGGCACCTATACCCATACAGCTGTCTATACCGGTGTGGCGGCCTACATGGAGCAGCTCAATGAGTCCAAACAGCACAATAACCAGCTTCGCTCTACCACGGGACTTACGGCAAAGTTTTTGAATGATGATCTGACCTTTAAGGCGGACTTTACCTACCAAAGGCAGCATCACGAGGAGACTCGGAGCAATAACTACATCAACTACAGCACCGCTCCCGAAAAGATCTACCGATTTGGCAAGAGCTTGCTCCGCAAGTACACTAATAACAAGGTGTACAAGAGCTTTAACATCACCGGTCAGTACGATAAGGAGTGGGGCGATGCTCACGACCTGTCGGTATTGGTCGGCTATAATGCCGAGGAGCGCAACTACAGGGTATTTAACGGCTCCCGGGACGGTATCCTACAAGAGGACTTGCCGGACTTTAATCTGATGGACGGTCTCAACTACAGCCTTACGGGTGGCGGTAATGATTGGGCGTTCTTGGGTCTTTTTTACCGATTGGCGTATGCCTATAAAGGGAAGTATCTGATCGAGACCAACGGTCGTTATGACGGTTCGTCAAAGTTTCCCAAGGATCAGAGGTTCGGTTTCTTCCCCTCCGTCTCCGCTGGTTGGCGTATTTCGGAAGAGTCCTTTATGAGTAGCACGGAGGGTTGGTTGGATAACCTCAAGCTAAGAGCATCGTACGGTTCGCTCGGCAACGGCAATGTGGCTCCGTACCGATATTTAGAGACGATGTCGGCCGGCAAGACCTCGGTCATCCTGGAGGGTGTACAAAAGACCTATACCTCGATGCCGGGCGTGATCCCCGACGGTCTCACTTGGGAGACGGTCAATACTTTTGACGTCGGTGTCGATATCAACCTCCTCAAATATCGCTTGGAGTTGGTATTTGACTGGTATTTAAGGAATACGCTCGATATGTTTACCCCAAGCAAACCGCTGCCGGCTGTCTTTGGTCAGACCGTGCCTTACGGCAACTATGCCGATATGGAGACCAAGGGCTGGGAGTTGGGTGTTTCGTGGAGAGACCGTTTTTTATTGGCGGGCAAGCCATTTAGCTACAATGTCTCCGCCAACCTTTGGGACAGTCGCTCCTTTATCACCAGGTTCAACAACGAGCATATGCTCTTAAACTCTCGCTACGAGGGGCAAGAGGTGGGCGAGATCTGGGGTTACGAGACTTTGGGATTCTTTACCTCCGAAGAGGACATCAAGAACCACGCTGACCAGAGCTTTATCCAAAACTCCAATAACCGCGAGTGGTTGCCCGGAGACTTGAAGTTTGCCGACCTCAACAATGACGGTGTGATCAATAGCGGTAGCAATACCGTCAATGATCCGGGTGACCGTCGGATCATCGGTAACAATTCGCCCCGCTACCAGTATGGTATCAATTTGGGCGCCGGTTGGAACGGCTTCGGCTTGTCACTATTCTTCCAAGGTGTAGGCAAAAGGGATTGGTACTTCAGTCCCGAGGCGGGTCTCTTCTACGGGCCTTACAACAGGCCTTACGGTTACCAGCCCACCTACCTTATCAATAACCACTGGACAGAAGAAAACCCCGACGCCTACTTCCCAAGATACAGAGGCTATACCGCATTGGGTACCGGACGGTCATTGGGCGCGCCACAGACCCGCTATCTGCAAGATGCCAGCTACCTCAGACTCAAGAGTCTCACCTTAGACTATACGTTGCCCGACGCTTGGTGCAAGGCAATCCATGTCAAACGTGCGCAAATCTACCTGACGGGCAATAACATACTCACTTGGTCTAACCTCTTTAAGCACGCTGAGAACTTTGACCCGGAGGTTATCGAGTCTCCTAAGAAAGATATGAGCAACAGGGGCGGCCAAGGGTATGCCTACCCGATGCTGAAATCTTACACGCTGGGCGTCAACATCACTCTCTAAACAGCTACTATAATGAATAAGTGTACAAGACTATATAAATACAGTATTGCGATCGGACTGCTCTCCCTCATCTTGACGGGATGTGACGATTTTTTGGACAAGGATCCGATAGACAAGATGATCCCTACCTCCTTTTTTAGGAACGAGAAGGAGCTGGACCTCTATGCCAATTCTTTTTATCAGAGGATGCTGCCCGATGGATTGTCAGTGGTGACGAGAGACGGTATGGGGGACTACACCTCCAAGAACAACTCGCCCACTTATATCGCGGGCGCCTACTCGGCCATTAACGAAGGGTCGTGGAACTGGACCAACCTCAGGAACATCAACTTCTTTATCGAAAAGGTCAAAGACTCTGAAGTACCGACGGCGGTAAAGAACCACTATATCGGTGTGGCGAGGGCGTTTAGAGCACAGTTTTATTATGACAAGGTGACCCGCTACGGTGATGTGCCGTGGATCTCCGCTCCACTGTCGGTCGATGACGAATTGCTCTACGCTCCGCGTGACTCGAGAGAATTGGTGATGGACTCCGTGCTGATGGATCTTGATTTCGCAGCCAAGCACATCCGCGATACCAAGGATCAGACCTCGTCGCTTATGACCCGCCAGGTGGCGCTCGCCCTCAAGTCGAGGATCTGTCTCTTTGAGGGAACCTACCGGAAGTATCACCCCGAAATCAACCTCCAAGCCGGAGCCGATAAATTTCTTCGCGAAGCGGCCGATGCCGCTAAAAAGGTGATGGAGAGCAAGAAATACAAACTCTACTCTACCGGCAATCCCTACAAAGACTACCGTACGCTCTTTACCTCGGAGGCACCTGTCTCTGACGAAGTAATGTTTGCAATCGTCTATAATAAGGCATTCAGGAGGTGGCACAACATCACTTGGAAGTTTAACAGCGCCACCTACGGCAGTCGTTGGGGCCTCAATAAGCAATTCATCAATACCTATCTGATGAGAGACGGTTCGCGATTTACCGACCGTCCCAATTATGATGAGATGCTGTTCGTCGACGAGATGCAGAACCGCGACCCAAGATTAGGGCAAACCGTACGATCCTTGGGCTACAAACGCTCCGACGGCAAAGCGGCGCCACCCAACTTCGGTTACACCTTCACCGGTTACCACATCCTCAAGTTTAGTTTGGACGATCCTCGCTTGGACGGTGTCGGTGAGTCGGCCAACTCTATCACCTTGATTCGTTATGCCGAGGTGCTGCTCAACTACGCCGAAGCCAAAGCGGAGTTAGGAGAGTTTGACGATAAGATCTGGGGCGAGACCATTGCCCTTTTGAGGCAGAGAGCGGGTGTAGATGCCGCCGCTCCTGTCAGCGCCGACCCTTACTTGACGGAGACTTACTTCCCCGAGATCACGGACAAGTATCTGTTGGAGATCCGTAGAGAACGAGGCATAGAGCTGTGCTACGAAGGGATGAGGTACAACGACCTACTCAGATGGAAGAAAGGCCATTTGATGGAAATGTCGTGGAAGGGGATTTACGTACCCAAGATGGATTTCCCTATGGATCTTGACGGCAACGGCACGCCTGATGTAGCTTTTGTCAACAAGGCTCCAAAGGACAAGGTACCCGGGGTCTATTACTACATCATCGACAATAAGACCTCCAAGCTGACCCAAGGCGACCACGGACACGTCACCTGGCGGGACAACGAAAAGCGTCAATTCCCGGACAAAAAATACCTGCACCCGATCTCTCAGAAGGATTTGGAACTCAACTCCAACCTCACTCAAAACCCCGGCTGGTAACCGGCTGTCGGTTGTAAAACCATATCCGATTTGGCAATATATCACTAAACATTATAACATCATGAAGACTTTAAGAAGAAGTGTATTACTCTCCTCAGCACTCCTCATCGGTTTGCTGTCGACTACCGCACAGGAGCCCCAAAACGGCAGACTCTCTTTGGATGCTCAACGTCGGCCACAGATCCGGACGCAACTGATTGTCCCCGATGTCAACGGCAATCAAGTACTCAAGTGTGACTTCCATATGCACACTGTCTTTTCTGACGGACACGTATGGCCTACCATCCGCCTCAGAGAGGTGTGGCAAGAGGGCCTCGATGCAATGTCTCTTACCGAGCACAGAGAGTACTCTCCTTTCCAAGCCGACGTTAAATGTGATAAAAACAGACCTTATGAGATCATCAAGAATGAGGCGGCACGCAAAAATACCATCTCTATCTTGGGCGGAGAGGTGACCCGTGAGACACCCCCCGGACACTTTAACGCCATCTTTTTGCAGGACGCCCAAGCGTTGGTAGAGTCCAAGGATAGTGACCAGGACTACAACGCCATCAAGGCGGCTCACGACCAAGGCGCCTTTATCTTTTGGAACCACCCCGGTTGGAAACCCAATATCCAAGGCTCCTACGAGTGGATTGACTTTGTCGATAAGATTTACAAAGAGGGAATGCTCCACGGTATCGAGGTGATCAATGGATTTGGCATCCACCTCAAGGCTTTGGATTGGTGCGTGGATCACAACCTGACCGTAATGGGTACGTCGGATATCCACCAAACCGTACAGTTGGACTACAATACCGATTTGCCATACGTACACAGGACGATGACCTTGGTATTTGCAAAAGAGCGTACACCCGAAGCGATCCACGACGCTTTGAAGAAAGGACAGACCGTGGCTTGGGCAGGCAAGTACTTGGCGGGTAAGGAAGAGAATGTCAGAGACCTCTTCAACGCTTGTGTAGAGGTAAAGCCGGCCCACCATTCCGAGACCAACAAGAAAGGAGTGACCACCAACTATTACGAGATCTCCAATAATAGTTCGCTCTACTTTGAGCTAATACTCAAGGAGGGCAAAGGCACCCGCAAAGTGGTACTCTATCCCCAAACGACCCAAGTGATGACAGCACAGTCGGGGCAAAACTCTGTAACCTACGAGTGCGTCAATACCTACGTCAGGAGTGATAAACATCTATCAGTAGTATTGCCGCTCCGCTAATCTCCGACCATCCACCAATCTTAACGAGGGAGTATCAAAACGGTGTTTTGATACTCCCTCGTTAAGTATATCCCTACCCTATAAATTAAAAATGGCTCACGTGCAGTGCCGCATTATTTACGACGGAGCAATACGAGACGTACATGGTTGTCATCCATCAACCAGAGCTGTCCTTTATCGTCGATACCGAAGTACTCGGTCTCCTCAAGCGCCGTAGCAAAGGCGTGCTCGATATCCAAGTACGGGCAAGCCATCATGGTCGAAGCGGGATCGTCAAACTTGATGGCGGTAAGGTCATAGTCTACATCATCGGGATCATCAAAGCTGACCCGAGACATCAGATGATTGCAACCCAAGTTGCCCGATACCGTCCAGTCCGTCACATTAAATTCGAGGAACGGGGCGGTCTCTTCGAGAGGAGTGCCTGTCAATTCAACCACCTCCCAAGCACCGTTAAGATCCAATTTATCCATCGGTTTGTACTCCTCAGCGCTATTACAACTACTGAGGGCAAGACCCATAACAAGGGTCAGAGCATAAATCAAATGTTTCATCTCCATTACAATTCTTTACTATTCATTGATAATACATGTCCAACCACTCCGGTATCTTTTACTTCCTGCCGATACCGGTGTATCTAAACTGTAGGGCTTTGAGTTCGTCAGCGGGATAGATATTTCGTCCATCTATTACCAAGTCGCCCTTCATCTCTTTCTTGATACGCTTCCAGTTGGGGAGCCTGAATTGCTTCCACTCCGTCAGCAAGATCAGCGCATCGGCACCCTCTATTGTGTCGTACATATCCTTACCGTAATAGACCGACTGCGGCAAGATCCTTTTGGCATTGTCCATAGCGATAGGATCGTAGGCCCTCACTTCGGCACCCGCCTCGATCAGATGTTGGATTACAGTAATAGCGGGCGCTTGACGCATATCGTCCGTTTCCGGCTTAAACGCCAATCCCCATACCGCTATCCTTCTGCCCTTGAGGTCACTCAAGTACTCCACCGCCTTTTCGTAGGGACGGAGCTTTTGCAGTTCATTGACCTCATGCACCTTTTCGATGATCTGTAAAGGCCTGCCGTACTCCCTGCCCGTACTCGAGAGCGCTTGCACATCCTTAGGGAAACAAGAGCCGCCGTAGCCGCTCCCCGGATAGAGGAAAGCGGTACCGATACGCTTGTCGGCGCCCATCCCTTCGCGAATCATAGAGATGTCGGCATCGAGGACCTCGGCAAGGTTAGCCAACTCATTCATAAAGCTGATGCGTGTGGCGAGCATGGCATTAGAAGCGTACTTGGTCAGTTCGGACGAACGGATGTCCATCTTGATGACCCTGTAATTATTGAGCAAGAAAGGACGATAGAGGCGGTCCATCAACGCTTCGGCGTAGGCGCTGTTGCAGCCGACAATCACTCTGTCGGGGCTCATAAAGTCCTTGATGGCGGCGCCCTCTTTGAGGAACTCGGGATTATTGGCCATATCCAATTGCAGCGACTCCAATCCTCTCGCCTTATAGCCCTCTCGGATGATCGCCTCTACCTTTTCGGTCGTCCCTACGGGGACGGTACTCTTCGTCACCACCAATAGATGGGTACCGGCGGCGGCGCCGATCTCCCTCGCCACTCCGAAAACATAGCTGAGGTCGGCCGTCCCCCCTTCGCCCGTCGGCGTACCGACAGCGATAAAGACAATATCCACCCGGTCTATCACCTCACCCAAATCGGTATGGAAAGAGAGCCGGCCCTGCCGACTGTTGCTCAATACCATCTCCTCCAACCCCGGCTCATAAATAGGTATGACACCCTGCCTCAGTCGGTTGATCTTATCTATATCGGTATCGACACAGTAGACCCTCACCCCCATTTCTGCAAAGCAAGTACCACTCACCAAGCCGACATAGCCGGTCCCCACAATCGCAATATTCATAGCTATACAATCTAAATAAACGTCTTATACTATCGTCTAAACGTCGTTTCACAAATATACCAATTTCTCATTATCGCCGATTCCACACCGCCGGTTGCAAAATAGTAGGCAACATCCGAGGCAATATCCGAGGCAATATCCGCCATTCCCAAGCGTCAATACTTGCCACTATCAGATAATATTTTTACCTTTGCACAAATATTTGAATAGTGTGCATATATTATAACGACTTATGATACAACAGAACTTCGCCAAACTCTTTGAAGAGACGTACAAAAAGCATTGGATACTCCCCGCCTTCTCCAATTACGAGGCCGGAGAGACATACAGTTTTGCTGACGTCAGCAAGTGGGTTGCCAAGGTGCATCTTATACTTAAACACAATGGACTGCAACAGGGCGATAAAGTAGCGCTGATTGGCAAGGATTGTGCCGAATGGTGTATGGTCTGGATGGGGATTGTCACTTATGGAGCGGTGGTGGTGCCGATACTTCCACAGTTTCACGAAGAGGACATCCGGCACATCATCCACCACAGCGACAGTCTGTTGGTCTTTGTCGGTGACGAACACGAAAAGGCGCTCAAGTTGGAGGAAATGCCTATGGTCAAAGGCGCATTTAAAGTCAAAGACCTGACCGCCCTACCCCAACTCTCCCGCTCCGCCATAGCTGTCGGCACCGAGGTAGAGCAACTATTTGCCGCTCGATATCCCAATGGATTTACCAAAGACGACATCCACTACCCCGAGGTGGGCAACGATCAGATGCTACTGATCAGCTACACCTCCGGCACCTCCGGATTTAGCAAAGGGGTGATGGCCACCGCCAATAACCTTGTCGCCAACATCCAATTCGGGCAAGACACCAAGCTGGAGCACAGGGGCGATAACCTCCTCTGTTTCCTCCCCAATGCCCACGCCTACAGTTGTGCATTCAACTTCTTGCTCCCCCAGGTCGAGGGTACCCACGTCTACCTCCTCAATTCCAAACCGGCACCGCGGATATTGGTCAAAGCGTTCAAAGAGCTACAGCCCAAATTGGTGGTCTCTGTGCCATTGATCTTGGAGAAAATATACAAAGGCATCTTGGTACCCAAGCTCAAAAATAAGTGGCTCTCACTCGCCCTCAAAACGCCAATAGTCAAGGGCATCGTACACCGCAAACTGCGTCAGGCGTTGATCGATACATTTGGCGGACAGGTCAATGAAGTGATCATAGGCGGTGCGGCACTCAATCCGGAGGTCGAAGACTTCCTCCTCAAGATCGGATTTCCCGTCACCGTGGGATACGGTATGACCGAGTGTTCGCCCATTATCTCATACGCTGCACACAAGATTTTCAAACCGCACTCGGCGGGACGCATCCTCCACAAAATAGAGGAGGTGAGAATTGCAGAACCGCAGGAGATCGAGGGCAAGATGATAGGCGAAGTGCAAGTGAGGGGCGAAAACGTCTGCCTCGGTTACTACAAAAACCCCGAAGCTACCGCCCAACTATTTACCGAAGAGGGCTGGATGCGAACCGGCGATCTCGGCTACATAGAGGGAGAGAACCTCTACCTCAAAGGGCGCTCCAAGGCGATGCTCCTCAGTTCGGACGGACAGAACATCTACCCGGAGGAGATCGAAGCCAAATTGGCGATGCAACCATTTGTCAACGACGCCATTTTGGTATCACGCCAAAAGAGAATCGTAGCCATCGTGGCCATCGATCGCGAAGCCCTTAAAAAGGAGGGTTATACCACGGACGAAGCGATCAAAACGGTGATAGACGATGCACGCAAGAGGGTTAATGGCAGTATTGCTCAATTTGCACAAATAGGAGCCATCGAAATACTACCCGGAGAGTTTGAGAAGACCCCAAAACAGAGCATCAAACGCTACCTCTACCACTAATCCCCGAGGTTAGAAGAGAGCCACGACGCCCCCCCCGAGGGGTCGAATATAGATGCCCGCGTTACAGAAGCCCCTATCGTCCGGTGCCGATAGGGGCTTCCGACCTCATGAACCGCGTTACCTCCATCAATTTCGCCCCCTTTAGGTCGCACCACCCATTTCCCACAGAAATGGGTTTGATTTTTATACATTTGGGACATTTGGGGCATTTGGGAGGAGGTGGAGGGCGGGGACCTGGAGGCTCTCCTAACCGGTGGGTGTATAGGGGCGTAGGGGAG
>JAUNLZ010000052.1 GCA_030532005.1 Porphyromonas sp. | reverse complement strand
ATATATATATGGTGCGACCTAAAGGTCGGGGGAGGTGGGGGTGGGTGGTGATGTCGTAGTAGGTGTTGTTATGGCTCGGTAGGTCTTCGCTCTCCTCTCTAAGTCTCCGTAAGGAGCAAGCCCCGGGGTGCGGGGTGCTACCTTTGCGTTGTGATTTGGAAATGAAACTATCTATTCTTAATGATGATGTCTACTATGATGCAACAGATGCTTGGAAAAAGGGGTGTGAAGGAATGGCAATGGTTGGAACGGGCGGACCGCCTGAAGCGCTCTAACCGTCGGATTGATCTCTTGGTGGTTCACTGTAGCGCCACAAAAGCGAACCGACGCTATACTCCGGGGCAATTGGTTCGTGACCACAAGACGAGAGGGTTTACTACTGCGGGATACCATTACTATATCACTACGGACGGGGTGCTCTATGGTATGCGGTCGGTGGATCGGGCGGGTGCGCACGCCAAGGGGTACAACCGCCACTCTATAGGGATCTGTTATGAGGGTGGTTTGGATGTCAAGGGGCGGCCGCGGGATACCCGCACGCCGGAGCAACGTCAGATGCTGACTCAATTAATATATCGTCTCTCGGCTCTCTATCCGGATGCTTTGGTGGTAGGGCATAGGGATCTGAGTCCGGATCGTAACGGTGACGGGGTGGTATCTCCGGATGAGTGGCTCAAGGAGTGTCCCTGTTTTGATGCCCGTCTCTATAACCTCAGATGTGCCTATTGACGTTATGTGCAGTAATTTTATCAAGGAGCCACAACATTTGCGTCTCTTATTGGCTGTGTTGTTGGTCACTTCGGGTATGGTCTTGCTCTATTTGGGCTTTTGGATCAGTCCGAAGGGCGAAATCCACTCTTCGGTATTGGTGGCGTACGGCGAGGTGATGACCTTTGTGGGAGCGTTGCTCGGTATCGACTATGCGGCACGCGAAAGGCAAGTGAAATGAATCGTAGGGTGAGACTGCTCTGTCTGCCGCTCTGTTTGGGGGTATGGCTATTGATATCGGGCGGTTGTCGGTCGGCAAAACGGATGACGGTCAACGAAAAGGATGTGTACCACACCGATACGACCGCCCTTTTGCAACAAAGCCGACGACGAATGACCGTCCGGTGGTGGGGTGACACGGTGGCGCTGCCTATGGTGGCCCGACAGATGGAGCGTATGACTGAGGGAATGCCTGTGGCGGTACTCGAGATGGAGTACTCCGACAACTCTACCACATTTGCAACTGAGGTGCAGGCGTCCCGACAACTGCAACGACAGGAGGAGCGGACAACCGCTCCCGACCACCTTGCCCGGATAAAAACGGGCAAGTCGACCCGATATTTGTGCCTTGGGATCGTGTCAGGGTTAGGCTTATGGGTCTGCCTAAGGGCGTGTTTTGGACGATCGCTCGGGACACGATGGGGTTTACAATTGGGAACACGTTTTGGATTATTCTTTCGTTCGTTTCGGAAGAGACTCCAACACTTTTTATCTACTATATTTTATTCACATTATTAACTAACTAAACAGTAAGTATTACTATGGCTTTAATCTACAATGATTATGAGAGAGACAACAAAGTGCCTAACGCCAAGACGCCTCGCGTAGCTGTGGCGTACACACGACAGATCCGTCAAGTGACGACCAAGGAGTTGGCGGAGGATATCTCCGACCGCTGTACGGTGCACCGCGCCGATGTGTATGCGGTGTTGGATGCCCTCTCTATCTCTGCGACCAATTATTTGGTCAATGGTTTTGGAGTGAAGTTGGGTGATCTCGGCAGTTTCTCTATGAGAATCAGCTGCAAGGCGGCCTCTACGGCGGAGGAGTTTTCGCAAGATCTGATCAAGGGGGCGAAAATCGCTTTTACGCCAAGTAAGGAAATCTTGGCTCGGGTGAAGCAGGTGTCGTACGTCAAGGGCGCGTCGTTGGGTGAGTCGGCCCCTAACCCTACGGATCCCGCTCTGCCCTCCAACCCTGACAGTGGCGAAACAGAGGCGCTGGGTACCGATACCGGAGGTGCTGACGGAGGTGCTGACGGAGGCGATGCCGGCGGTGACTACTGATCGGCACACCGACCACCTATCGGGGAGACCTGTGGGAGGAGCGGCGTATGAGCGGCCGGGTCGGATCCGGACGGTCTGAAACGCCGACAAGTGGGTTGATTGTATGATGGGAAAAGGGGTGTGTCACCAATTGGCGGCACACCCCTCCTCTCTTGACTCGGCTGTCGCCGCGTCGTATAAGAACACTAATCGGTAAACGTATTATATCTTATGAATAACCTTGCTATTACTTAAAGGGCTATTACTTTAAGGCCTCAAGAGCGGCATCGTAGTTAGGCTCGGACGAGATGTCAGACACTAATTCGGTATAGGTCACTTTGCCCTCGGCATCCACTACAACGATAGCGCGTGCTTGCAGACCTGCCAACGGACCATCGGTCAACTGCAACCCGTACTTCTGACCGAAGTCAGTGGTGCGGAAAAGAGATGCGGTAATCACCTTGTCAATACCTTCGGCACCGCAGAAACGGGAGAGCGCGAAGGGGAGGTCTTGAGAAAGTCCAATCACCAAGGTATTATCGGCTTCGGATGCACGCTTGTTAAAGGTGCGTACACTCTGGGCACAAACATCGGTATCGATGCTTGGGAAGATATTGAGTACAATCCTCTTGCCGCGATAGTCGCTCAGTTTTTTCTCCGAAAGATCGCCCAACACAAAGGTGATATCGGGAGCTTGGCTACCCACTTCGGGCAATTGACCTACGGTGTGTACGGTATTGCCGCCTAATTTTACTTCTGCCATAATGCTATTTCTTATATTACTTATCCAATTACTATTTATTACCAACTCTACCAATATAACAACAAGAGATTGGCAAAAGTTCATCGGCTGTCACTCTAAGTAGAGCATCGCATCTTTCCTGAGTTGGCGAAGCGTGGTCTCAAAAGAACGGATCCACATAACGCCACCGTGAGAAGCCTCAAACTTGATGCGTTCGTCATCGGAGAGGTTGGCGGGAGGGTAGATCGTGTATTTTAATCTATTTTCAGGGCGGTGTTCGCTATTAGGCAGAGCGGGATTATTTGGAAAAGAATACCTGATGTAAGCAAACCTCCTATTCAAACTGCCGTAAATAGCCAAGTGATGGCGCTTGATCTCCACCAACCGATGGACGGTTGCGTCTGTAATCGGCACATTGTCATGGTATTCCTCTACCACTAAACCGGCATTGGCGGTCACTGTCGGGATACGTAAAGTGATGTCCATCGATTGGTTTTGTATCCCTTCGGAGACCGGCAGATCGATCTCCAAAGCACCATCTTCCCAGACTTTAGCGGGCACTCTCTGCCGGCCTATTTTGATGGTCACATCGGTCTCCTTGGGTATGAGCACCGTCTCCTTGCCCCCTTGGCTGTCGGTATGATTGACCCCGAGGAAACGGGTCAAAATCAATGTAGAGGTGTGGGTCAAGTCTATATCAACCGGAGCGGGATGCTCTTTATCCGCCCGGTACCGTTCTCTAAACAGTGTGACCGGCAGATCGGCCGAAAAGACCCGGGTCAGTTTGGTATTATCTGCATTGTTAAAGATGAGTTGTGCTGAGACGGTCACCTTTTCGTCGGTTGGTTCGGTCTCCTCCAACAACGGGATGGGGAGGTAGATGTTGTACGCTCCCTCGGTGGTGCGGTCCTCCATGCTGATGCGTCCGATAGAGCTGCCGATCAATTCGGGTTCCCTATATGGCAATATGAGAGGGCCGGCGCTGCCATAAGTATAGGTGATCCGTCCGGTAAAACGGCCGATGTTGTAGCCGGTCACCGCCTTGGAAAAGTTGGGTGCCGAGATGGTCACCGCCTCTTGGGTATCGGACTTATTGGTCTTGAAGGGTACCGTATAGGTCCCCGGACGGTGAACCATATAGGTGTAAACAATTTGGTTGACCGATGTGTGGGAGTCAATCTCACGGCGTACCACCTTGAGCGGCAGGGTGACACCGTCAGGTGTGAGCGTAGAGGTGGCAATCTCTACGGGGATGGGGTAGAGGTGCCGGGGGTAGTCATCCGGCACCTTGAAGGAGATGACGGCCGGTTGACCCGCGGGAAGTGAGGCATCGATGACGGCGGGGTCTTCGCCATTGATCGATACCGGCTCCAAGCTAAAGGGGGCATACTGCACAATCAATATGGAGCGGATCATCCGCTCGTTGTCTTTGGTCACCTCAAAGATGACACGGGCTTGGCGTGTCGCTTCGCCCTCGGGCAGCGGATTGAGAGAGAGGATGAGGACGCCGCCCTCCTTATTGGTTTCGTCGATGTGCTGTACCAACGGTCGTTCCGGTTCATCCTCAACCACTCGGACGGTGACACTGTTATTCATAGGCACGCCCATCTCCTTGTAGCTGAACCGGGGTCTGATCTCTACGGTCTGCGCCCCGACGTTAAAGACGGTTTGCTCAACCGACAGGCTCTTGGTGCCATCTTCCGAATAGATCGCGGGAAAAGCATCAAGGGCGTAGTCCAATACAGAGCTGTTGATTGCCAATCCTCTGACCGCCTCCTCTTCGGTGGAGGCACCGGCACGGTTGATGGCATTGAGCGTCACGGTGTAGCGGTAGTTGCGCAGGAGATCCAACTTGGCTATGCTCTCCTGTCCGGTGGTATCTATGTCCTTTTTGGAAAGGTCAATCTTGTAGTAACTGTCGGCGCCGTTGTACTGCCCTTTCAGTATCACGAAAAGCGGACTATTGTCTTGATTGTAGGTGTCAAATGCGTAGTGTACCGTGGCGTAGTCGGTCGGGTCTGAAAAGAGGGCATCCGGAGCTTCGGTCACAACCTCCTCGGGAAATGTACCCGACTCCGGATCGAATGGCGCTACGGTACCTCTGTCCGCCGCGTGATACAACTTGATCGATGCGTTGGAGAAGGTGTCGGCGGTATTATTGACTAATTCGACTTTGGCGAAGTTACGGAGCAGCGGCAAGGATTGTGCCCCGGTCTGAGGGGTGATGCCCTCTAACTCTAACCGTTGCCAAAAGTAATATCCGCCGCCTTGCAGTTGGGCGATCACCTCGCGTTCGTCTTTGCCTATCCAGCGGTCTATCGTTGCATCGTCCGCCGTGTAGTTGGCCACCGCATGCACAATGCACGGGGTGTCGCGCTCATAGAGTTCGACACTATAAGTGCCGTCCGGCAGCGGCTTGGCCTCTGATACATAGAGGAGTATGGCATTGTCGCTCTGCTGTCGTTTGTCGTCAAACACAAAAAGCGTGAGGGCATCTACCGTCGGTTCCTCGGGAGCGTCAGCTCTGAGACGATCGGAGCTCTCAAATGCCAATACCGCAGGGGAGAGCCGCAGCTCTACCTTGCCCCCCTCTACCGGTGTGATGTCGGGAGCCGTCCGCTCCCTCTGACAACCGAGAGTGGGACTGAGGGTCAACAGGAGGAGCAGCAAGAGGGTTACCGGTGAGCCGTTCCAAACAGAGGTGGTATTGTTGCTTGTTTTTTTCATGACGAACTACTTGATGATGTCTCGGACACATCGGACACGTTTCTGATCGTTGGGGATAGGTTGGCCGGTAATCGTCCAATATGTATCCGATTGATTTGGCACAAGAATGTCTTGACCCTCTGTAATTCCACCCTTCTGAGATGTCAAACGACTGATGATACTTATCTCCTTGGCGGTGGGCAGACGCCAATCATCTATGAGGTTGCCTGCAGCTCCTCTCTCAACACGCAGGGCACAAAATGTTCGCGCTTCGTCATACGATCCGCTGCCCTCAATATCTCCTCCCGCAGCACCGCGATTCCAAGTAGAGACCTGGAAGTGGGGAGACACCTTGTTTTCGTCTTCCGGAGAGAGGTGATCAAGATCTGGATAGCCAACCATGTACTCTTGGCCGTTGGATCGGGTCAACCTAAAGATAAACATATTGGGATTTTGTATAATATCACCAACTTTGTCGGGGTTTTGCTCGGTAGTCACTACGATATCGGGATACTGTGTGATCTGCACTTGACGCACCATGCCATCGATATTGATGGTTAGGGTGATGTGGTGCGGGGCGGCAATGGTCGGTACCGGTTTGGTAAAGGTGATCTTGCCTGTGGTTCTACCGATAATAAGGAGGTCTCCCAAATCATTGCTCGGTATTTGTATGATTTCCGGCACTCCCGTGAAGTGATCATATATGGTGTAATAACCGCTGAGGGTAATATCGGTACGACTCAAAGGCGAGGAGGAGGAGAAATTAATCTCCAAACTATTGTTGTACATCTCCGTTTGTACCGGACTGACGTGGAAGTAGTCGGTATGATCCGTAGTATTGATGATGATCTCCTCATTCCCCCAATAATCCTTGACCGTCAGTTGAGACGCTATCAGCGTGGGCGATTCGGGTCTTGTACTGCCGAGGGCATCGATATCGACTCTGATATCGTAGAGCCAATTGCCGAAGACCTCTTTGCCCCCCTCCATCTCGCGGTTAAAGAAATCGCCCGTGTAGTAGTAGTAGGTGGCTTGGGAGCGGTCGGGATTGATCTCGGTACCGTGGTAAAAGGGGATACGAATGTCAAAGAGCGGCTTGTGCTTGATGTCATCGTACCAGTATAGGGGGTAGGAGTAGTGTGGGTACGCTTGTGTCATCGCCCAACCGTTTTCGCCATCGTCATAGGCTATGGTGAGCGGCAAATAGGCGGGTTCGTTTTCGAAGTCTTGTCTGTGGACGCCCTCTTGGGGGATCAGGCTCCCCACTCTATTGATACCGGAGAGCCTCACTTGCGGGACACCCCAAAAATCATCCTCAATGTAACGCCCTTCACTATCCTTAGGATAGAGTGCCTCTTTGTACTGCTCAAAGTATCCAAACCTATTTAGAACCGTCATTTTGACCTTTGCCAAGTGACGTTTGAGTTCCACCTTGCCAAAAGAGGGGTTGGACCGCTTAAAGACAAAGTCGGTATGCCCGATCATCGTAAAGGAGGGTCGGGCCTTGGTACCATTGTCTTGGTGGAGGGTAGGGGTGGTAAGGTCGATGTTTTTGAGTTGGGTCAAGGTTTTGCCGGCAATCACCACCTCCGGAGGAAGGTTGGCAAATGCGTAGACCGTATAGGTATCCCCCTCGATCAAGGTATTGGGGAGATCGCTGTAGGGAAATTGGATAATGCCCCCTTCCGTGTAGCTATCTACTGAGGGCGCCCACACCTGTAGGTCGCCTTTGTAAAAAGCGACCGCCAAGGAGGTGATTTTGTTTTCATTGAGCGTTTCTACGCCCATCTCGGTAGATTTGAGCGGTGTACGATTGTCCAAGGCCACCTGCAATCGGTAAGCGGGGGTTTCCGCCCTTTCGTCCGAAACACCGCGACACCCGGTGACAGCGAGTGTGATGGCAAATGTTACGGCAAGTATGACCGTGAGCCTCCGAACAATCATAAGTAGAGCCGATGTATGTCTGATATTGTGTCTGATACTGTGTCTCATACCATCTTTCGTTATTGACGTTACTTTCGTTGCTGGGTGACGGTCAATCGTTTCCCTTTGCCTATCCCCAAGGGACCATTGTCGAACGGTGTCTGATCGGGATCGATCTCACTATTATAGATCACGATGTAAACCTCCGTGGTGCGGTCGACATCCCCTTGGGGACGTCGGGGTACGATGGTAATCACGTTGCGGGCGCCGGCAGAGGTGATGCCCTCCGATGGTGTTCCCTCTTTGAATGCAAAGTCAAGGCCGTTGGTGAGTGTCGCCCGCCACTCGGCGCCGACCGGCTGCAGGAAACTGAAGCTGAGCTGCACCTCACTCTCTTTGGTGGTGAGGGTGGCATTGTCATCAATCCATTGGGGTGCCTCTACCATGAGGATCTGATCGGGCGCTAAGTATCCTTTTTTGTAGATATGGTGGCTCCAGGGTTGTCCCTCGACCTCCAACTGGATGCCGGAGATGGAGAGGCGCACTGTCACGTGCTGCCCCGGCTCAAAAGTGGTGCCGCCAAGGTCTACCTCATAGGTCAATTGCTCCGCCGGCTCTGTCTCCAAGACCACTTGTAATAGGGCGTCTGTCGGCAGCTGTCCCGGCAGGAGGAAGAGATGCCCCTCAACGGTGACGCTCTCTCCCGTGGTGTGCAGGACTTCGGGCAAAAGGGTATAACGATCCGGTGTGGAGAGATCGCTCCACTGCCCCGAGGAGATATCGTAGATCCCCTTTGACGGCACACCCGCCAGCGAAATCGACTTGATGGTACAGGTGTAGAGGTCGGGGTGGGTGGCAAAACTGAGGGCGGTCAGGGTGTGTTGGAAGCGGAGCGCTACGGTACCTCCGCTATTGGCCGGGACATCTTGTTGGCGCGCCGCCACCAAGTCGACCTGCCGTTGAGGATCGGCGGGCAATGTATAGGCGAGCTTGTAGCCGTCCAAATCTGCCGCTCCGTAGGGGGCGTAGGCAAAGAAAGAGAAGCTGCGGGCTCCGCTGCCCAACCATGGATAGCCGCTATCGTAACCTACCGCTCGGGTCAGATGCAAGTCTTTGAAGTAGAGGTCGGGACCGGTGGATGAGGCCCAGGCACCGTTGTGCAGGTATGCGGTCACCCCCATTCCCTCGGAGGGGTAGAAATTGTCGGTAGTGACAAAGTCTCCGCTCCTGAAACTGTGGGCGGCGACTCCGAAGCTGATCTTGCCCTCATCAGGTACAGGGTGCGACGCACCGCCCCGGCAGCCCGACAAGAGCGCCAATATCAATCCTGCCAACACCGCTATCGGGGCCGCCTTTATGGTTGTCTCAATGGTTGCCTTACATCTCTCCATGCGTCTCTCTTTATTATAGTTCCCCCGGGGCGGTTCAATGCCCCGAGGGAGATAGAGCGAGGTCAGTGCCTCACCTTTTATTTCATTGGTTTACCGATAGTCACTTCGGTATAGTCTTCGACTACAACGGTGAACTTGATCGGACCGCCGAGGATAGGACGACCCGGCTTGTTGGTGTCAGGAGATACAGGGGTGTGGTTGACGGTCACTCCGGTAGGAAGATCGCCGGGCTTACCCTCTGTGATAGCGGGGTCTTCGAAACCGCATCCCTCAGAGAAGTCCAAGGTGATGATGTACTTCTTGCCCGCCTCAAATCCGGCGTCGATGCTGAACGGCACCGCAGCAAAGGCGTATTGGCCTGCGGTAGTGGGGTAGATGGCGGCTCCGTGGGCGTTGGTGATATTGACCAATACGCCTAAGTAGTTTGCTCCATTGTCTGCAGTTGCATCCGCAAGGGTTTCGGTTTGGTTCCATGCGGTTAATGCTTGGGGGATCAAACGGAAGTTACCGTTATTGCTATTCATAATGGTTTGAGGATCGGTACCAAGTGTTACCTCAGCTGCCGAACCGGCACCGAAGCTTGCGGGTGTTGAGCCGTCATATTGATCGGTGGCGATAGCTGTTCCCGCTTCCAATTTGTCAGGATAGGTAAAGGTTGCTTGGCTATTGATGCGGCCCACCTTTATACCCGCCACCTTTACAGTGTAGGCGGTATTGCTATTTTTAGCCCATACCTCTACTTGAGACAGCAGGTGCTTGAAGGTCATCGGTACGCCGGAGCTTTCGTTGGCAGCCCTTGTGCCTTGATTTCGGGCGGCGATGACATCGACCTGGTCAGCGACAGGTGTAGGTGTGGTCAGTTTGATTTCTTTGGCATCATTAGTAACGTTGGTTGTTGCGTAGTTGCCTAAATTGGCCCACGCCACAAAGTCTAACTGGTAATTGGGCCAGTAATAGGTCTTGTCCTGAGTCAACCAAAAGCCGTCTCCATTTGGCTTTTCAGTCTCTGGCTTTACAGTAACGTTCTCAAAAAACTTAGCGTTATTACCGTAGGCGTTAACGGTAAATCCAATATTGGCAAGACCGTCACGTGTGAGGTCTGCGGCACGCACGCTGCGATCGACAAAAGGTCTAAACGCCAAAGCTCCCGTACCGTTATTCAACTCCGCACCGCTGCGATTTTCGCAAGAGGAGAGAGTCAACAGCATGGCACCCGCCAATGCTGTCATCAGTAATCCTTTTCTTTTCATCATTTTCTTACTTCTTTGTTGATTATTATCTTATTATTACTCTTCTACTATTCCTATCTCACATCTTTATATCCAAGTAGACGTCGGTCCACTCCTCCACCTCCACTTGCCAATTGCCGCCGCCTTGCGGTTCGGCCTCGGGGAGGTTGATAACTTCGTCCACCACCACCGTGATGACGGGATTCCCCTCCTGACTCTGTACTTCGGAGGTGACATCAAAGGTGTACATATACCCTTTGCCGTCTTGCATCACCACGTAGAGGGTCAGTTGGTGACGTCTGTCGGGAACCATACCGTAAGCGGTCGACGCACCCTCCGCCGTACAGCCGGTCTTGCTCCACTCAACCTCTATCGGTATGGAGACCGGTTGCTGATTGAGCCGATCCAAGCCCATATAGTAGCCACACGCCGCATCGGAAAGCGAGACCGACAGTCCCGCCGCCTGCTCTAAGTT
>JAUNLZ010000051.1 GCA_030532005.1 Porphyromonas sp. | reverse complement strand
CCCTTCTGACACACGGGCTAATTAAATGCGACCCCTCCGGGGTCGCCGATGTTTCGACGCTGACACCATATATATAGGTGATCCGATGGGTCGCCGATGATGCCGCCGTTTCCCATACCATATATATATGCGTAACCTCACGAATTGCACTTACATCGGGGGATGCGTTGGACGACCCCGGAGGGGTCGAATTTAAATAGCCCGTGTGTCATCAATGCCGATCGGCGTTAGCCGGTCGGTATTGATGACCTCGGGAAAGATGTCACCCCCACCCCTTCCGACCTTTAGGTCGCACCAACCATCACACCCCAAATGGGGGATACGACGAAAGACCCCTACGGGTTCGTCGGGTCTCTCCTCCCGACGCAAGGTTTAGTTGTAGAGGAAGCGTTTGATGCTCTGTTTGGGGGTCTTCTCAAAATCGCCCTCGAGGATCTCAAACTTGGAGATCTGTGCATAGGAGGCCAGATGCTCATTGAGTTGCCGGCGGTTCTCCTCCAGCATCTTCTCAATCTTCTCTTCACCCTTGATCCCCGCCTTTTCGAGGGCCGCATAGTCTATAGTGACGATGGCCACATTTCGCTTGCCCTCTCTTTGCACCATCAGCGCTTCATTGATATAGGGGAGCATAGCAATTTTCGCTTCCACCTCCTCGGGGTAGATGTTTTGACCGTTAGGACCTAACAACATCGCTTTGGATCTACCGCGGAGATAGACGCTGTGGTCTTTCTCAATATAGCCGAGATCACCTGTCCGCATCCAGCCGTCATCGGTAAATAGTTCGTCTGTTGCCGCTTGGTTTTTGTAATACCCTTTGCAGACATTCTCCCCTTTGACTTGGATTTCGCCCACCATCTTGCCCTCAATCTCTTGGGCGTCGGCCACACGCAGTTGCTCTATCATCTTGATTTCCTTGCCGCAGGATCCGGGGACATAGTTTTTGTATTGGGCGTAGGAGACTAATGGCGCACACTCTGTCATACCATACCCGACCGTTACGGGGAATTTGATGCGGTTTAGGAAGTCTGCCACTTCGCTATTGAGCGCAGCACCACCGATGATCACTTCGCCGACATTACCTCCAAACGCATCTATGAGCGCTTTTCTAAACTTTTTGTAGACTGAGCGGCGTACTATCGGTGTATTGAGTGCTAATTTGACCTTGGTGTCTTTGAGCTTGGGTGCCAAAACACTCTTGTATATCTTCTCTAAAACCAATGGCACAGAGATGATCAGCCGCGGGCGAACCTCCTTGAGGGCTCTGAGCAAGACGGTCGGTGTCGGCTTCTGTCCCAAGATAAAGACGTGTGCCCCGGAGAGTAGCGGCAACAAGAAGTTAAATGCACAACTGTATGCGTGGGCATTGGGGAGGAAACAGAGGAGGTTATCGCCCCGGCTCTGCATCTCCTCGGTCAGTGCATAGGTCATATTGGCGGCAAGGTTATTGGCGGTGATCATCACCCCTTTGCTAAATCCCGAGGTGCCGGAGGTGTAGTTGATGAGGACCACCTCGTCATTGCCAATCTCCGGGAATTGGATATCTGCTTGGGTAAAACCATCGGGATACCTCTGCCTAAATAGGAGATCGGCATCAATATCCGGGGTATGATCCTCTTTGATCAATCCTCTCAGCGGATCGAGGGTCTGTATGTCAAAGACGCCCTTGACGCGGGACAAGCTCTCCCCCTCAAAGTGTTTGTGATGCCCCTTGCCGGCAAAGACCAAAACAGTGTCACTGTGGTCTATGAGGTGGAGGATATCGGCTTTGGGAAAGTCGGGCAGTATCGGTACCACGATAGCGCCATAGGTAACCACCCCCATCCAAATCATACACCATTCGGCACAATCCTTGCCAATGAGCGTCACCTTGTCGCCCCGCTTCACACCCGACCTCTCGAGGATCAGGTGTACCTTTGCCGCCCACTGGGCCACATCGGCAACAGAGTAGGTCTTGCCCTCTTCGTAGTTGGTAAATGCCGGGAGCGGCCAATTCTCCCGCAGTACATTCTCATACAACCTAATAAAATTCTCTTTTATCATAGATACACGCTCCTAAATTGTGGTACCTCTAATTCCTACACAGTATATTATACATCCTATATATAGCAAATGTAGTAATTTAATAACAACCCGACAACAGGTCGGTCGGGGCAAATTAATAGGGCATCAATATTCTGGCACTCCGGTTGGCGCCTACCGAGGTCGAGGGAGTGACCGGCGGGGCACTTAAATGGACTCCCTTCCGAGACCGTTGGTGTGGCGTTATAAATAATAAAAATGTGGTTATATTTGCAAATACGGGGTGAGGACAGTCGTAATGTTTGGATGATCGGTATAGAGGGGCGATCGGCTCACTAAAGGAACTTGGAGGTTGGTCAAGGCGAAAGATCGGTAAAAGTTGCTTTGTCTCCGAACATCCTACGCCACAAAGGGTTATATATATAGGGGTGACGTATACTTGTTCCGAATATCGGACTTGGGCGGTCGGCTCGTGAGGGGAGTTTGCCCTTTTTGGGTGGTGACTGCACCTCGATGATGATGGCAATTTATGATGAATACAATAAATATATAGGTATGAGAAGAATTGGTTTTATTAAACTGTTATTGGCCGCTTTAGTAGTGGTAACGGGCGGTATTTCGGCTTTTGGCCAAGAGCTGACCTCTCCCAACGGTCGTCTCAAGAGCCATTTCGCACTGACGGATAAGGGTGTACCGACTTACACGCTCACCTATGACGGCAGGGAGGTGGTCCGACAGAGCAAGTTGGGTTTTTATCTCCTTAATAATGAGCAAGGCGACTTGGTACAAGGCTTTGAGGTGGTGGGTACCGCCACCGATTCTATGGATGAGACCTGGACGCCGGTATGGGGCGAGGCTGACACTTATCGCAATCACTACAATGAATTGAGGGTGGATCTTCGCCAGCCTGAGACGGACCGATTGATGACCATCCGCTTCCGTCTTTTTGATGACGGTCTCGGCTTCCGTTACGAGTTTCCGTCGCAGAAAAACTTGGTTTACTTTACCGTAAAGGAGGAGGCGACCGAGTTTGCCATGGCGGGTGACCATACCGCTTGGTGGATAGCGGGAGACTATGATACGGAGGAGTACAACTATACCGAGAGCCGGCTGAGTGAGATCCGTGGTCTGTATGACGACGTCTTTATCTACAACGCTTCTCAAAAGGATTTCTCCAAGACGGGTGTACAGACACCGTTACAGCTCAAGTCCGCCGACGGTCTCTACATCAACATCCACGAGGCGGCGTTAATCAACTTCCCCGCCATCAACTTGGAGTTGGACGATACCAACATGGTATTCCAAGTACATCTGACTCCTGACGCTACGGGTGCCAAAGGGCATGTACAGACCGACTTTAACACCCCTTGGCGTACGGTGATTGTGAGTGATGACGCACGCGATATCTTGGCAAGCAAATTGGTATACAATCTCAATGACCCCTCGGTCTTGGAGGATACCTCCTGGATCAAACCGATGAAGTACATGGGGGTATGGTGGGAGATGATTACCAACAAAAGCCACTGGAGCTATACCGATGATCTATTTAGCGTGCAATTGGGTAAGACCGACTACACCAAGGTCCAACCGCACGGGAGACACGGTGCCACAACCGAAAATGTGATGCGTCATATCGACTTTGCCTCCAAGCACGGGATCAAAGGGTTATTGGTCGAGGGCTGGAACGTCGGTTGGGAAGATTGGTTCGGTCACCAAAAGGACTATGTCTTTGACTTCGTCACTCCGTACCCCGACTTTGACCTGCCTCGCATCCGCGACTATGCCAAGGAAAAGGGGGTGGAGATGATCATGCACCACGAGACCTCGAGCTCTATCCGCAACTACGAGCGTCATTTAGACAAGGCGTTCCGCTTTATGAAGGAGAATAACTACAATGCGGTCAAGACCGGGTATGTGGGCGACATTGTCCCATACGGCGAACATCACTACGGTCAATGGTTGGTCAACCACTATATGTATGTGGTGAAGAAAGCTGCCGACTACAAGATCATGATTAACGCTCACGAGGCGGTGCACATGACCGGGCTCAGCCGTACTTATCCCAACCTTGTGTCACAAGAGAGTGCCAAGGGGCAGGAGTTCCAGACCGGCGGCAATGCGCGCAATCATCTGACGATCCTGCCATTTAGCCGCTTGATCGGCGGACCGATGGACTACACACCGGGTATCGTGATGTTTGAGATGAGCAAGCTCAATCCCGATAACCCCAACTGGGTGCAGACTACCATCGGCAACCAATTGGGCAGCTATCTGACCATGTACACACCATTGCAGATGGCGGCCGACCTGCCGGAGCACTATGAGGCGCAGATGCCGGCATTTGAGTTTATCAAGGAGGTACCCGTAGAGTGGAGCGAGAGCAAATACTTGGAGGCGGAGCCGGGCAGGTACATCACTGTGGCGCGTCGGGAGAAGGGAAGTCGCAACTGGTACATCGGCAACGTCAGCGGTGTGGCGAGGGTATCGACCCTCAAGTTGGACTTCTTGGAGCCGGGTGTCAAGTATGAGGCCAAGATCTGGCAAGACGGCAAAAAAGCCGCCGTGCAGACCAATCCTTACGACTACACGGTGACCACCAAGAAAGTGACCAATCGCAGCACCCTCAAGCTCAATGCTGTGGAGGGTGGGGGATTTGCCGTGAGCATTCGCCCTATTAAATAACTAAATCATTACAACTATGAATCAAAGTTTACGCAAAAGATATATGGCCCGGCTCTCTCGGCTGTGTGCGGTGCTACTGATGATAGCCCCCATCGGCAATGTGATGGCCCAGGAGGTCAAGGGTACGGTGGTAGACACCAATGGAGAGACCTTGATCGGTGTGACGGTGCAAAACCTCAATCAACCGGGAGTGGGCGCCATCACCAATTTGGATGGAGAGTTTACCATCAAGGCGGAGATGAGCGATCAACTCCAGTTTTCCTATGTCGGATACAAGACCGTTAAGATCTCATTGGATACCGCCACGTTTCCTCTAATGATAACGATGGCGGAGGATGTGGAGATGCTGGAGCAAGTGGTGGTCATCGGCTACGGTACGGCTCAGAAAAAGGACTTGACCGGCTCCATCACCACCATCACCGACAGCAACTTTAAGAAAGGTGTGATCAGCACCCCCGATCAGTTGATTTCCGGTAAGGTGGCGGGTGTACAAATCGTGTCGGGCGGCGGTTCGCCGGGAGCCGGAGCCAAGATCCGTATCCGCGGAGGGGCTTCGCTCAATGCCAGCAACGACCCGTTGGTGGTGATCGACGGTGTCCCTTTGGAGGGTAGCACGGTGCCGGGTGCGCCAAGTGCCCTCAGCTCTATCAACCCCAACGATATAGAGTCGATGAACGTACTCAAGGACGCTTCGGCAACCGCCATCTACGGTTCGCGCGCCTCCAACGGTGTCATCATCATCACCACCAAGAGGGGCAAGTTGGGACAGCCCTTGAGGGTCAACCTCTCCACCCGCTTTTCTGTCGCCACCCCTATCAGTTATGTTGATGTCCTCAACGGAGATATCGTAAGGGAGATCGCCAAAGAGAGCGGCGAACAACGATTTATCGATATGGCCGGTAACAAAAACAGCGACTGGCAGAGAGAGATCTACCAAAATGCGTTTGGTACCGACAATAATGTCAGCATATCCGGATCCACCTCGTGGCTCCCTTATCGCGTGTCGGTAGGGTATTACAACGAAAACGGTATCCTTCGGACAGACCATATGCAACGCCTCTCGGGCGATCTTTCCCTCAACCCTCGTCTCCTCAACGGCGACTTGGCGATTGACATTAACCTCAAAGGGTCACAGACCCGCAACAAATATGCCGATCGCGGTGCGATAGGTGCCGCGGTATCTATGGACCCTACTCACCCCGTGATGTCTGATGATCCGATGTACGCTCCTTTCGGCGGCTATTGGTTTATCACCGGAGAGTCTAATGACGGACAGTTGATTCCCAAGCCATTGGCACCCCTCAACCCTATGGCGTTGCTCAATGACAAGGAGGATAAAGCGACCGTCAATCGCCTCATCGGTAACATCAAGTTTGACTATAAGTTGCCTTTTATGGAGGGGCTGAGGGCCAACCTCAATCTCGCTTATGACTACGCCTCCTCCAACGGCAGCATCTACATACCGGTCAACTCCATTGTCTCCTATACCAATCAGGAGATAGGCAAAGGCGGGTTGGACAATATTTCCAAGCAAGAGAAGAGCAATAAGCTGCTCGACTTTTACCTCAACTACCGTACTGATGTAGCGAGCATCAAGAGTACCTTTGATGTGATGGCCGGTTATTCCTATCAAGACTGGTACACCAAAGTCTACAACTACCCTGACAAGACCGCCGGCGGCATAGAGTACAACATCCCGGTATTTGATACCGATATGCCGAGAAATACGTTGGTATCCTTCTACGGTCGTATCAATTACGCTCTGATGGAGCGTTACCTCTTTACCGCTACGGTACGCGCCGACGGTTCGAGCCGCTTTGCCAAGGAAAATCGCTGGGGTATCTTCCCCTCCTTCGCCTTTGCTTGGAGGATCAAAGAAGAGTCATTTCTCAAAGATGTAGAGGCGGTGAGTGACCTCAAATTGAGGCTCGGTTACGGTATCACGGGACAGCAAGACGGTATCGCCAACTACAGTTATTTGGCCTCCTACGCACTCAGCGACAATCAACATCAGATGCTCTTAGGCGATAAGTGGTACAATATGTACAAACCGCTCGCCTATGATGCCAACATCAAGTGGGAGCAGACCGCTACCACCAATGTCGGTATCGACTTCGGCTTTATGGACGGTCGCATCTCCGGTAGCGTGGATCTGTATCAAAAACAGACCAAGGACTTGCTCAATACCATTGACATCCCCGCCGGTGCCAACTTCTCCAACCGATTGCTGACCAATATCGGAGAGATAGACAATAAGGGTGTGGAAGCGACGCTCAACGTAGTACCGGTAGAGACCGAGGATTGGAATTGGAATGTAGGCTTTAACATCACCTACAACAAGACCACCATCAAGAAGCTCAACCAGACCTACGATCCCAACTACTTGGGCGTACTCACCGGCGGCATCGAGGGTGGTACCGACAATAACGTACAGATACATACCGAGGGATACGCACCCAATTCGTTTTTCCTCTACAAGCAAGTGTATGACGACCGGGGCAAACCTATCGAGGGCCTCTATGCCGACCTCAACGGCGATGGTATGATCGATAACTACGACAGGTACCACATCGGCAATCCGGAACCAAAGGTGTATATGGGCTTCAGCACGTCGCTCAGTTATAAGCAACTGACCCTCTCCGCCGCCCTACGCAGCAGCATCGGCAATTATGTTTATGACAATGTCTCCTCTACATACGGACACAGAGCCGCCATCCTCAATACCTTGGGTTGGATACAAAACGGTACTTCGGATTACTTCAACACGCAATTCAAAGCGCCGAGATACCTCTCTGACTATTACGTCAAGGATGCCTCCTTCTTAAAGATGGACAACCTCAACCTCAGCTATGACTTTGGTAATATCTCGGGAAGTAACGTAGGAGTGACACTCGGTGCAACGGTACAAAACGTCTTTACCATCACCAAATACAAGGGCATTGACCCGGAGATCGGCAATGGTATCGACTTCCAATTTTACCCCGTGCCTCGCACCTACTCCGTAAATCTCGGTATCACCTTTTAACGCAATACGACAGATATGAAAAAGATACATAAGTATATAGTTTATATAGCGCCGATACTGGCTGTAGGTATGCTCTCCACCTCTTGTGTCAAAGACTTGGACAGATACCCTACCAACGACGTCACCAGTGTCACGGTCTACACCACTGAGGAGGGCACCATGCAAGCCTTTGCCAAGGTCTATGGCGCTTGGTCTCTCTCCGAGGGTGACGTTGCCGGTGTCGATGACGGCTTTACCGGTTTTACCCGCGGATTCTTTAACCTCCAAGAGCTCCCTACGGACGAAGTGAAGTGCGCTTGGATTGATGATGCCATCAAAGGACTTGACGATATGAGTTGGGATGCCAACACCGGTTTTGTCGAAGGACTCTATTACCGCTCTATCATACAGATCAAGTTTGCCAATGAGTTCCTAAATAACGTCGGCAACTCCCCCGTCAGCGAAGCGCAAAAAGAGTTGATGTCGGCCGAAGTACGCTTCCTCAGGGCCTATCAATATTGGGTCTTGATGGACCTCTACGGCAATCCGCCTTTCATCACTGAGGAGGATGCCACAGGCAAAGAGCCGCCACAACAGATCAAGCGTGCCGACCTCTTTGACTACATCGAGAGCGAGCTCAAAGCGATCGAACCGCTGCTCCCTGCCAAGAACGAGTACGCCCGCGCCAATAAATACGCCGCACAAGCCCTCTTGGCACGCCTCTACCTCAATGCCGAGGTCTACACCGGCGCTGCGAGGTACAAAGAGGCGGCCCACTATGCCGAGCAGGTGATCAACGGCGGTTATAAATTGGCCGACAACTACCGCTTCCTCTTCAATGCCGACAACCACAAGATGACCGACGAGATCATCCTCGCCATACCGTTTGACGGACAAAAGGCGCAGTCCTGGTCGGGTGCTACATTCTTCGTGGCGGCCTCTTACAATGACGATATTGCCAAATTGGTACCCGGCGGAGTGGGTCTCAACGGCAAGTGGGGCGGCAATAGGGCGACACCTACTTTCGGTCAACTCTTTGAGGAGGGCGACCGCAGACGTCTGCTCATCTACAGCACCGACCATATGAAAAACCTACGCGACTTTACCCAAGGCGTACACGTCTACAAGTATGTCAATACCAATCAAGACGGTACACCCGGCAGTCACGGAGATTTTGCCGACGGAGACTTCCCGGTATTCCGTCTGTCCGAGATGATGCTCATCTACGCCGAGGCCTCTCTGCGTGACGGCCAGGTGGATAAGGGCAAGGGCTTGGCCTACTTCAATCAAGTGCGTCAGCGTGCCGGAGTCAGTGCCAAGAGCCAAATCTCCCTCAACGACATCATCGACGAGAGAGGACGCGAACTCTATTGGGAGGGGCACCGCCGCACCGACTTGATCCGCTTCGGACTGTTTACAACAGATAAATATATATGGGAGTGGAAAGGTGGCTTGGAAAACGGACGCGCCGTATCACCCAACCGCAACCTCTACCCCATCCCGAGCAAGGATATGTTGGCCAACTCCGACAACCTCGTACAAAACCCTCAATAAAACGGCTTAGTTATGAATAAACAATATACCCACATCTGGCAGTTACTATTGGCTGCCTTGATTCTGAGCCTTGCCGCCTGTGAGCGGTCAACCTCGGATAATCCCGTACTACCCGCCATCGACCAAGCCACGGCACCCGTGTTGCACCTTGACAAAGGTATGACCGACGACATCGTGATCGATCTCGATAATCCCGGCAACTTGGTACTCACTTGGGATGCCGCAAATTTGGGCGAAGAGATTCCGGTCAATTACACCCTCTTCGCGGCTGCCAATGACAAGACATTGGAGATCCCCACCTCCTTGGGCCAACAGACGTTGACCATCGCCCTCGCCGAGTTTAACGACCAATTGATCAAGAAGTTAGAACTCACACCGGGGCAAAAAGCGACCGTTACCTTTACCCTAACCGCCGCTCCCTTATTGGATTCGGGCGCGCCGGAGATAGAGGGCTATATCGTCACTTCCCAACCGTTGACCGTACAGATCACACCCGATACACCGGATGCCCCCCAATACCCCGAGTCCATCTATATGATCGGTCAGGAATTCGGCGGATGGGACTGGTCTTCGGACGGTGTGGTAGAGATGGTTCCGGTCAATGGACATCCCGGTAAGTTTTGGGCCATACGCCATATCTCCGATCCTACCCAAGGCTTCAAGTGGAGCACCAAACGAGACTGGGGCACCGACTTCGCCTCTTTGGGTGAGGAGGTCGGCTTCACCACCGACGGCGGCAACGCTTATGTCGATAAATCGGGGATCTATATGTTCCTCGTGGACTACACCTCAAATACTATCACCATCGAGACCGCACAGGTCTTTGGTATCGGTGACGTATTTGGCGACTGGAATGCCGGCGACCACCCCCTTTCCGTCAAAGAAGAGAAGCTGATGAGCATCACCGCCACAGGCACGGGCGAACTTAGGCTCTACGCCATGACCGATGCCGCAGGCGTCGGAGGAGACTGGTGGAGGATGGAATTCATCATCATCGACGGACAGATCCAATACCGAGGCAACGGCGGCGACCAAGATCGTGTACTTGTAAATGCGGGTCAAGAGGTGACTCTCGACTTCAATGCCGGCACCGGCACCATCAAGTAAAAGCGCCATCCATCGCCCCCATTATATATATATGGTGCATCAACGGGAAAACGTCGGCGACCCCCACGGATCATTAATGGAGTAACCCGTGGAAACGACGGCGACCCCCATCGGATCATTAATGGGGTAAATCGTGGAAACGTCGGACGACCCCGGAGGGGTCGCATTTAATTAGCCCGTGTGTCATCAATGCCGATCGGCGTTAGCCGGTCGGTATGGATGACCTCGGGAAAACAGGTCACCCTTTCCCTTCCGACCTTTAGGTCGCACCACCTATCGCACCCCAAATGGGAGGTGGAATAAAAAACGATCCCGTAGGGTCGCATCAAATTAGGCATTGACCCCGGG
>JAUNLZ010000050.1 GCA_030532005.1 Porphyromonas sp. | reverse complement strand
ACTAATAATCAATGACATATGCAATAATTAACCGCTTTTTCCGTGCAACATTCTCTATATATATGGCGTGAACGGTCGAATCTAAATGGCTCTGTGCGTCATCAATAACGACCGGCGTCAGCCGGGAGGTATTAATGACTTCGAGATAATATACTATCCCCCACCCCCGACCTTTAGGTGGCACGATATATATGGGGTGTGCGATGGGTGGTGCGACCTAAAGATCGGAAGGGAAGGGGTGACGCGTTTTCCCGGGGTCAGAAGGGACTATCGGCTGGTGCCGACAGCCCCTTCTGTAGAGCTGGTTTCGAAGCAAATAAAAGCCCTCAACGAAATTACGCAACAACCTGTTGCGTTAATTCAGAACACAGTGGATAGGACTATTGGAAATCGATATCGGATGGGTATCGATAGATAACGGGTGGGTATCGCTGCATCAGCGCTTGCGGATGGTAGCCACCTCACACAGACCCTAACATCGCACGTATGTATATCCTCGGAAATAAGTACAACAAAATGAGTACAACAAAGGGTGTAGATCAGATAACTTACTGATTTACACCCTTTACTGTGGAGATGGAGGGAGTCGAACCCTCGTCCAAACACGGAACTAATCCGCTTTCTACACGTTTAGCTTTGTTTAGGTTGTCGGCAAGCGGGTACGACCAAAGCCATCTTCCCACTCACTTAGTCTCTTAAATGTCGTCGGCAGAGAAAGACGCTCCACCAACCCTTCCCGATATACCGGCACCACTATATCCGACCACCTCGAGATCACGGTATCGGAGTGATGTCTCGCCGCGAGCTATGGCTCAAGCGCAAGAGCGGTGATCTACTCTATTTCGATCACGCTGCGAGAGCGTATTCATTATATTCGCCACTTAAAAAGTGTTGATGTCTGAGATTTAAGTGCAAAACAACGACGCACTACGTGCTTACGCATCACTTCTACATGCTGTCAAAGCCAGTCATCCCCATTAGGATTTCCTCTGCAAAGTTACCTATTTTCTCTAAATAGGGCAAATATGGATTCGTACGGATGTGGCAATGAGGGTGACCTTGGAGCGAGGCAGTCGACAGCAAAGGGGTATATGTATCGTGTCAACGAGAAGCAACCGACCAACCGACGCTGAGGGGCCGTACCCCGCTCTCTGAGCCGAGCGGCTGATGTCATCCTAATAGAGTCCAAAAATGTAGGTATATTTGTAGAATAAATGTTAAGGGCGACAATGAAAGTAGATTATAAGATAGGGGATAGGGTCAAGTTTCTAAACACTACAGGCGGCGGCGTCATCAAGAAGGTGATGCAGTCGGGTGATGTCCTGTACGTGGAGGATGAGACAGGATTTGAAATCCCGGTATTAAGCAATGAGGTGATCAGGGTGGAGGGGGAAGCGGCTCCCGATCGATCGCCGATGTCTAAGCCCAAGGAGTCCCGTCATTCTGCGTTTGTTGCTCCGGTGTCGAGCGGTGTCCAATCGAGCGATAAGGCACACGCCTCTTCGTCTGTACCGCACGAGGTAATCAAAAGGATGTCGGATCCGGAGGGTGAGCGTCTCAACGTATCTTTATGCTATCTGCTCGAAGCGGACGGCATCATCGGACAATCTCCCTATGAGGTCTATTTGGTCAATGACACCAATTACGACCTCTTTGTGACCTATGCCATAGGCGACAAGCGGTCTAAGCGGTTGCTTTTTGCCGGGACGGTGCCTTTTGACAGCTCGGAAAGGGTGGATGTGTTTGCACCTTCGGAATTATCGGAGCGGTCTCGAACCACTGTGCAGATTTTGGCATATAAGGACGATCCCGAGGTGACCTATGAGATCAAGTTGCCGGTGAGTGTTGAACTAAAAGTGGACGGGGCTCGGTTTTTTAAGGAAAATGCCTTTGTACCTACCCCCTATTTCGATGACAATGCGATACTATTTGAGTTGGTGAAAAACGATCAACCGTTGTTAACGCAAAAGGTGGATGCCGAGAAGTTGGCGGCGGAGATGATGAGCCGCAAGATGTCGGACGACCGACCCAAGCGTCAGCCGACCCAACGAAAAACGGATCTCATGGAGCCCTTGGTGGTGGATCTGCACATAGACGAATTGGTGGATACCACTCTTGGTATGGAGCCGAAGGATATGTTGGATCTGCAATTGGGTAAGGTGGAGGAGGTGTTGAGGGCACACCGTAAGCCTTCGTATAAGGGCAAAAAGATTGTCTTTATCCACGGAAAGGGCGAGGGGGTGCTTAGAAAAGCGGTTTTGGATGTGATACACAAGAAGTATCCCAAGTACGACACCCAAGATGCTTCGTTTCAGGAGTATGGATTTGGCGCCACCCAGGTGACCATCAGATGATCAACAGATATATAATATGGGTATAGAGATAGAGCGTAAGTTTTTGCTAAAACCGGGTGCACAGCTCCCCGAAAGCGATATGATACAAAATATACAGCAAGCCTATATTGCCAATGATCAAGGCACAGCGGTTAGGGTCAGGCTCATCAATACCGAGGAGGCCTACTTGACCATCAAGCAGGCTTCCGAATACCATCTCGGCATACGTACGGAGTTTGAGTACCCGATCCCTGTGGAGGAGGCTATCGAGATGACCAATCTTTCGCATTACCACAAGGTGGTCAAGCAAAGACATGTCATCATGGAGGGGGAGTACCGTTGGGAAGTGGATTTCTTTTTAGAGGATAATGAAGGGTTGATCCTGGCGGAAATCGAGTTGCCCTCCATAGACACCCCAATCACTCTGCCCGAATGGGTGGGCAAGGAGGTAACGCACGACGAACGGTACCTCAATAATTATTTGGCAAAATACCCTTACAGCAGTTGGGAACAAAACAGGGAGGATTGACACTACAGGAGAAGCACAGGCATAATTAACAGACATAATTAACACACATAGATAACACAACAGACCATATATAAGAGAGAAGTACCGTATGAAAAAGAGATATTTAACCGCCGTCTTGGCGCTTTTGGCCGTTGCCCCCTTTGCCTATGCCGACGAGGGGATGTGGATGTTGCAGTTCCTGAAGCAACAAAACCTGCAAAAGATGCAACAGATGGGTTTACAACTATCGGCAGAGGAGATCTACAACCCCGGTGCGGGAGCGGTAGGAGATGCCGTGGTGCAGTTTGGCGGCGGATGTACGGGCGAGATCGTTTCGGGTCAAGGGTTGGTCTTTACCAACCACCATTGCGGTTACGGTCAGATCCAGAATCATAGTTCGGTCGATGCCAATTATTTGAGAGACGGATTTTATGCCCCTACATTGCAAGACGAGCTGCCCAACCCCGGACTCACCGTCACAATAGTGGAGGAGATCGTTGATGCCACCGACTATTTGTCGGAGTATCTGCAACGGACAGGGGAGCAAGATCCATTGGTTTATATGCGTCGGGGGTATTTGAGAGAGGTGGCCAAGGCGTGGTACGAAGCCAATAGAGGCACCCTCACCGAGGGCATCACTTTGGATATGGCGCCATTTTACGAGGGCAATCGTTATTACCTCTTTGTCAAAAAGGAGTATTCGGACATCCGTTTGGTAGCGGCACCGCCCAGCTGCATCGGCAAGTTTGGCGCCGATACCGACAATTGGGAGTGGCCAAGGCACTCGGGCGACTTCTCCGTCTTCCGTATCTATACCGCGCCCGACGGTTCGCCCGCCAAGTATTCGGCAGATAATATTCCGTTAAAACCCAAGTACTTCCTCAAGGTCAACGGCAGCGGCGTGCAGGAGGATCAATTCGTAATGATGTTGGGATACCCCGGTACCACCAACCATTTTTACACCCCTGCCGAGGTGACGGAGCGTTTGGATATTGACAACCGCATCAGGATTGACCTCCGCAAGGTGCGTCAGGAGACGATGTGGGAAGAGATGATGAAGGACGAGGCAGTCAATATCCAATATGCCGCCAAGTATCAAGGCTCCACCAATGCGTATAAAAATGCCATCGGCACCGTATGGGCGGCCAATAAACTCAACTTTAAGGCTGTGAAACGGGAGATGACCGACAGACTTATCGCATACGCCGAAGCGAATCACAAGCCGGAGTATGCCGATGCGGTGGCAAAGATCGAAGAAATGGTCGGGGAGCGCGCCACCCTCAGAGCTTTGAGCAAGATTTATGACGAAGGGTTGCAAAGAGCGGTAGAGACGGTCAAGGCGCCTCTGATCAGCGGTCCGGCGGATTGGGATAAAGTGGCGACTCCGGAGGGAGCGCGTCAGTGGATGGACGAGACTCTGGGCGGTTACTTTGACAAGGATTACAATATCGAGGTTGACAAGAAGGTGACCAAAGCGATGCTTGTGGCGGTTGCCGACTATATCAAACGGGTCACCGAGGGCAAGACCGTCGGTGTGGAGCTCCGGACGCCTCAGCTCATCGACGGCATCTTGAGCGGTGAGTGGGGTGCGTACGAAGCCCTCTTTGATCAATCCCTCTATTGGGATAGGGAGCGTATGTACTCGGTGCTGACCAACCGTCAGGAGGAAGATTACTACTCAGACGTTTTGGTGGTGTTGGCTCAGAGTGTCCGACATGATGTAGAGGTCATCAATAGTGCCCTTGCGGCATTTGACCGCGACTTTGCCGTGGCCCGCCGTACGCTGTTGCAAGGGATGTTGGAGATGGACGGCGAGATGAACCTCTGGCCGGATGCCAACCTAACGCTGCGTTATACTTTTGGAAAAGTCAAAGGGTACGAGCCGCGGGACAATGTCTACTACGGTTACCAAACCACTATGGAGGGTATCATGGAAAAATGGGATGACGAGAGTCCGGAGTTTTATCTCCTCCCCAAGGTGGTGGATATCTATAACAACAAGGACTTCGGCCGCTGGGCTCTGCCCAATGGCCGGATGCCGGTCAACTTGGTGGCGACAACCCATACCACCGGCGGCAACTCAGGTTCGCCTTTGGTCAATGGCAAGGGCGAATTGGTGGGCATCAACTTTGACCGCAACTGGGAAGGTGTCGGCGGAGACATCCAATACCTGCCCAACTACCAACGCAGCATCATCCTCGACGTCCGGTACTTGCTCATGGTGCTTGACAAGTACCTCGGGGCGGATCGATTGCTTGACGAGCTGGAGATCGTAGAGTAAATTCACCCTCAATCATATCGTACGGTTATGAAATGGTATATCTCGGCGGTGTTGCCTCTGTTGACTCTCACGCTTCTTACTGCGAGCGGTTGCAAGAAGGAGGTACAGTGCAACACCATCCATATCGTACATACCACGGATGTACACGGCAATCTCTTGCCTTACGACTTTGTCAACGACCGCCCGGGCAGGGGGAGCTATGCCCGTGTGGCAAGCTATGTCAAGGGGCTCGAGGCAGAGGATCAGGAGGTACTCCTCTTGGATGCCGGCGATATACTGCAAGGGCAGCCCATTGCCTACTATTACAACTATGTAGATACAGTGGCCCAACATCCGTTTGCCAAGTATTTCGAACAGTGCGGCTATGATGCCATTACGATAGGCAATCACGACATAGAGACAGGGCATTCTGTGTATGACCGCTTTGTGGCACAATTGAGAGTCCCCATACTCGGTGCCAATGTGGTCAAGACAGACAGTGACCAACCCTACTTTTTGCCTTATGTGATTCTCAAGACCGGGGGCAGACGTATTGCTGTCATCGGTACCACGATGCCGGGATTGGTCAATAACCTGCCCGAACAACTATGGTCGGGTCTGCGGTTTGATGACCAAGTGGAGACGGTACGGAAGTATCTGCCCGAGATCAAGGCGAGCGAACCGGATTTGATTGTGGCTCTGATACATAGCGGTAGCGGTTCGCCCGACGGTCAGTACTACCCCAAGGGCGATAATGTCGGCTATCAGATGGCGCGCGAGCTCCCGGACATAGATCTGATATTGTTGGGGCATGACCACCGTGCGTTGGTCGACTCTGTGGTGCACCGCAACGGCGGCGTCACTTACCTGCTCAATCCCGGCAGCGACGCCATGAGGGTGAGCCATACGGAGGTCTTTTTTTGCGGTGACAAGGAGCGGCGTCATATCCGTATGCGTGCCGAGTTGGTATCTATGGACGAAATGGAGCCGGATGCCACCTTCGGTATGTCGTTTAGGACACACGAGGAGGCAGTGAGTGAGTTTGTCTCCCAACCGATCGGGCGTATCACCCGCACGATAGATGCCCGCAGTTCGTTTTTCCGCCCCACATACTTCACCGATCTGATACACCAAGTGCAGCGGTTTGTCTTTCCGCAGGCTGAGATCTCCTTGACCGCGCCGTTGGACTTTGATGTAGAGTTGGATGCGGGCGAAGTGGCTTATCGTGACCTCTTCAAGATGTACCGATACGAAAACCGTCTCTATCTGATGGTGCTGAGCGGCAAAGAGATAAAGGGCACACTTGAAGAGAGTTACGGCAGGTGGATTGAGACTATGGAGCGCCCGACGGATCGATTGATTCAGATAGACGAAAGCCGCTTTGGCGGTCAATATTTGGCGACCAAAAATGCGTCGTTCAACTTTGACTCCGCTTCCGGCATGACATATACGGTAGACGCCACCAAGCCAAAGGGCGAGAGGGTGTCGATTACCGCTGTCGGTGAACAGCCCTTTGAGCTTGACGGAGAGTATTTAGTCGCCGTCAATTCCTACCGCGGTTCGGGTGGGGGCGGATTACTGACCGAGGGCGGAGGGATCCCGATAGGCCAGCTGCGTCACCGCATCATCGCCACCACCGACAGGGATTTGCGTCACTACTTTATGCTTTTCCTGCAACAACACAATCCTTATACACCCGTCATCAAAGCGGACTGGGCTTTCGTCCCCAAGGATTGGATCGAGCCTGCCATCCAACGAGACAGTACGCTCCTATTTAGTAATATCAAGAAGTAGAAGCTGATGAAGAATAGCGCCATCGATAATTATTGTGTGATAATGGCAGGGGGGATAGGCTCGCGATTTTGGCCGTTGAGCCGCAAAGGTTCTCCCAAGCAGTTTTTAGATATTGTCGGCAGCGGTCGCTCTATGATCCAAGAGACGTTTGACCGTCTGGACACCTTTGTCCCGGTGGAGAATCTCTTGGTGATGACGGGAGAGACCTTCCGCAAACAGATGCTCAACGAACTGCCCGCGCTGCACCCGACACAGATATTGACCGAGCCGCAGCGTCGCAATACCGCCCCCGCCATAGCTTACGCTGCGTACAAAATCGCCACTGTCAATCCCGAGGCAATGATGATTGTGTCGCCGGCGGATCACTATATCGGTAACGTCAGTGCATACAGACGGACACTGATCGAGGCGGTCCACTATGCCCGTAAGGAAAATTGTCTTATGACCATCGGCATAGAGCCCACATTCCCGGCCACCGGCTACGGCTATATCGAGCTGACCGACCAAGCCCTTGCCGACGGCATAGGGCCGATTGCCCTATTTAAAGAAAAACCGGACGAAGCGGAGGCCAAACGACTCTTGGCTACAGGTCGTTACCTCTGGAATTCCGGTATCTTCGTATGGCAGGTCAAAGACATCATCACCGCTTTGGAGGAGCATCTCCCCGAGGTGGCCGTACACTTTGCCGAGATCCAAGCGTATGGTCAGAACAACGAAACCGAGGTGGTGGCAGAGGCCTTCATGGCTTGCCCCTCCATCTCCATTGACTACGGCGTGATGGAGAAAGCCGATAATGTCTGCACCGTCAAAGCGGATTTTGAGTGGGACGATCTCGGTACTTGGCAGAGCCTCCAAAGGTTTAGGGAGATCCACCCGATGGAGTCCGATACCGACACCAATTGTAGACAAGGGCGATTGATCCTTGAGGACAGCCCCGAAACTATGGTGCATATGGGGGTCAAGGGCAAGGACGTCGTAGTGGTAGGGTTGGAAGATTACTTGGTGGTGGATCTCGAGGATACCCTCCTGATAGCCCCTAAAAACGACCAACAACGGCTACATCAACTGATGGATAAATACGCCAAACAACTAAATAAATAATACACGCACTATGATGGTTATTTCCAACGACGCATCACAGCCTACCCAACAACCGACCCCACAACCTGAAGTGCAACCGGACATCAGCTTGTGGCAAGGATTCAAGACCGCCTTTATTCGCAAATACTCTGTGTTGAGCGGCAGAGCGAGACGCAAAGAGTATTGGGGCTTCCAGCTCTTCTCTTTTTTATTTTTTCTTCCGGTCAATGTACCTTATGTATGTGCTCAAATAGGAGTGATCAACTCCAGTTTGACCGTTACCACACTTTATTTCCTTATTGCCATCTTCTTCTTTATGCCCTCCCTCGCGGTATCTGTCAGACGCTTGCACGATATTGGCAAGAGCGGTTGGTGGCTCCTGATTGGCCTTATCCCTCTTATCGGCACTCTCGTCTTGCTCTACTACTATATCAAGGAGGGTGACCACGGAGAGAATCGGTACGGTCCCGACCCCAAGGCCGGCCTTAGGTAATCTTAGAGAATCGACAACAAGGGAGACCATTTCGGTGGTCTCCTTTCTTTTTGCCCGTATTTGTCCAGTCTATGATCATCTGAGTGACAAAAGTGACACTCCTTGCCGTTTGGCACAATGCTTGTACTACTATTGGCAGAAATAATAACTGAAAAAGTAGATGAATATGGGAAAGATAATTGGAATAGACTTAGGTACTACCAACTCGGTAGTAGCTGTATTGGAGGGTAATGAGCCGGTGGTCATTACCAATGCCGAGGGCAAGCGCACCACTCCAAGTGTGGTCGCCTTCGTAGATAACGGCGAGCGTAAGGTAGGTGATCCCGCCAAGAGACAGGCCATCACCAATCCGCAGCACACCGTCTACTCAATCAAACGTTTTATGGGAGAGCGTTACTCTACCGTAAGTAACGAAGCGAGCCGCCTTCCCTACAAGTTGGTAGAGGGCGAAAATGATACACCCCGTGTAGATATCGACGGTCGCCACTATACCCCGCAAGAGATCTCAGCAATCATCTTGCAAAAGATGAAAAAGTCGGCAGAGGACTACTTGGGCGCCGAGGTGACGGACGCGGTGATTACCGTACCGGCCTACTTTAGTGATGCCCAGCGTCAAGCGACCAAGGAGGCGGGCGAGATTGCCGGTCTTAAAGTAAGGCGTATCGTCAATGAGCCTACCGCCGCCGCTTTGGCTTACGGACTCGACAAGAGCAATAAGGATATGAAGATTGCGGTATTTGACCTCGGTGGCGGTACCTTTGATATCTCTATCCTCGAGTTGGGTGACGGCGTCTTTGAGGTACTCTCAACCAACGGTGATACCCACCTTGGCGGTGACGACTTTGACCACGCCATCATCGATTGGCTGGCAGAGGAGTTTAAGAGCGACGAAGGCGTAGACCTGCGTAAAGACCCTATGGCACTGCAACGTCTCAAAGAGGCTGCGGAGAAAGCCAAGATAGAGCTGTCAAGCAGCACCGGCACAGAGATCAATCTGCCATACATCATGCCGGTAGACGGAGTGCCAAAACACTTGGTGCGTACACTCTCGCGCTCTAAGTTTGAGCAGTTGACCGATCAGTATATCAACGCTTGCCGCAGACCTGTAGAGCAAGCCCTTAAGGATGCCGGTTTGTCAGCTTCCGACATCAGCGAAGTGATCTTGGTAGGTGGTTCTACCCGTATCCCCGCTGTCCAAGAGATGGTGGCCAAGATCTTCGGACGCGAACCTTCAAAGGGCGTTAACCCCGACGAGGTAGTGGCACTCGGCGCTGCAATCCAAGGCGGAGTATTGAGCGGTGATGTCAAGGATGTCCTCCTGTTGGATGTAACCCCATTGTCACTCGGTATCGAGACTATGGGCGGCGTGATGACCAAGCTGATTGACGCCAATACCACTATCCCTACTAAGAAGTCACAGATCTTTACCACAGCCGCTGACAACCAACCCAGCGTGGAGATCCACGTATTGCAGGGCGAGCGTCCAATGGCTAAGGACAATAAGAGCCTTGGCAAGTTTAATCTCGACGGCATCCCCGCCGCTATGCGAGGCGTACCACAGATCGAAGTGACCTTTGACATCGATGCCAATGGTATCGTCAATGTCTCTGCCAAGGACAAAGGTACCGGTAAAGAGCAGAAGATCCGTATCGAGGCGTCGAGCGGTCTGAGCGATGCCGATATCGAGCGGATGAAAGCCGAAGCCCAAGCCAATGCCGAGGCAGATAAGAAGGAACGCGAGCGTGTGGATAAGATCAACGAAGCGGACAGCGTGATCTTCCAGACCGAGAAGCAGCTCAAAGAGCTTGGCGATAAGATCCCGGCCGACAAGAAGAGCGAGATCGAGGCAGAGTTGGAAAAACTCAAGACCGCTCACCAAGCCCAGGATGTGGCAGCCATCGACACCGCACTCAACGGACTCAATGCCTTGATGCAGAAGATGAGCGAAGAGATGTACGCCAATGCCGGCGGTGCCAATGCCGGACAGCCCGGTCCCGATATGGGCAATGCAGGCGCACAAAACAGCAATGGCAATAGCGAAGGCGACCACGTCACCGACGCCGACTTTGAGGAAGTGAAGTAATCACCCTCCATATATTAGGAAAACCCCGACAACCGGCCGGCTGTCGGGGTTTTTTGTATGCCGGTGTGTCCTGCACGGTTAGTTGCAGGGTTTCCGAGGTCATCAATACCGACCGGCATTGATGACTCACGGGTGATTTTGATTTGCCCCCTCCGGGGTCGCCGATGTCTCGGCCATTCGTACCATATATGCGTGTGATTTGAGATGGGGTCGGCGATGTTTCCTCGAGATATATACGCGCCACGCGACGCAACCGCACCCCGAATCGGGTAACAGACGTTATCTCACTTCGAATGGGGAACCGCGGACGCCCCGGGAGGGGACGCATCTAATTAGCCAGTCGGTCAATGGCGAACGTTGGCGTCAGTCAACGTGAGGCGTTGACCCCGGGAAACGATATCACCTCCCACCCCCGACCTTTAGGTCGCACCATCTATCGTGCCATATATATGTGTGATTTGAGGGGGATCGGTGGAATACTATTAATTATCGTTAATTACTGTGTTATATTTTGATTGGTGGTTGTTTGGTGGTTGATTGATAGTTGATTGGTGGGGTGCCAATCGCATATTTTGTAACCCCTTATAGCACAAGGGGTTGGGAGGGGTAGTAACTTAGCCAAAGTTAGACGGCCGACTCGCCGCGGTTAATATGCGGTCTCGGCTCTGTCTCGTCGGCCGACTAACCGCGGCGAGGCGGCCGTCTAACCGCGGCTAACTTCGGGTCTCCCCTACGCCCCTATAAACCAATG